>CAMVYG010000102.1 GCA_947171615.1 uncultured Clostridia bacterium | reverse complement strand
CCTATGGGCTCAGCGCCCTGTTGGCTGTATGGGGAAATTATCAGTTTTCCTTTTTGTCTGGGGCGGTAATCATGACGGCGGCTGCCGTCATCTGGCTGGTTCGCTTCCGGAATGTTTCCAGAGAAACAGAGCCGGAGGCTCAGGCGCCGAGGCCGGAACGAAGCCCAGCCGCAGCCCCATCATCCTCTCTGGTTTTTTTGGTCGTGCTGCTTGGCCTGTTTGCAGTGGCGAACAATCTGGTGAAAGATGGTCTTACCACCTGGGTGCCCGCTATTTTAAAGGAACGGTTTAGCCTTCCCGACAGCCTTTCGATCCTGCTTACTCTGACGCTGCCAATCCTGGGGCTGTTCGGGGCGGCCTGCAATACTCTGCTGGAAAAGCGTATTCATTCCTTTGTTTCCCTTTCCGGGTTCTGGTATTTGCTCACCGCGTTCTGCCTCGGAGCTGTCATTTTCTTTCTCAACTTCAACCTGTGGATCCCGGCGTTGTCTGCCTTTGGCCTTGTCTCTCTGTTTATGCACGGGGTAAACAACATTATTACCAGCATGGCGCCGCTCTACATGCGAAAGCAGGCAGATTCCGGTCTGCTGGCAGGAGTACTCAACGGCTGCTGCTATGTGGGCAGCACCATAAGCTCTTACGGCCTGGGCGCAGTAGCCGATCATTTTGGATGGAATGGCGTATTTTTTCTTCTGCTTGCAATCAGCCTTGTGCCGGTTATGATCGCTCCTCTTGCTTCCCGCCGGATTGAAACGACTTAGGGGGAATTCCAAACATGCGTTTAAAGGCCCGGGCAAAGCTGTGCGGAGACTGATATCCCACCTTGACAGCGACTTCGGAAATCGTTTCACCGTGTAAAAGCAGGCGGCAGGCTTCTTTCATCCGGCAATCCAATAGATATTCCGAAAAGGTTCTGCCGGTTTGGGTATGAAACAGCTGGCTGAAATATTGATGAGTAAGTCCCAGTTTTCCTGTGATCATATTCAAATCCAAATCGTTCTGTTCAAAGTGAGTGTTGATATATTCCAAACTCCATTGAACAGGACTTTTTTTACGCTTTTCGACCTGCGAGGCTTTGATCTCCGCCAGTTTTTTCAATAAAATCATCAGAGGCCTGCGCCAGCCATGGCCATCCAGCAGAATATGGCCGCTATTTTTCTGCCCGCCATCCAGTACGGCAATTTCGTCCGCCAAATCATGGCAGATCCGATCAATATAAACCATTGCGGAAAATTGATTAAGCTCACTTTGTTTTTCTTCTATCCATTCCAGAATTTCCTCTGAGTTTTTAGAGGTCACCTCCATGGCTTTATGACGGGCTTCGCTTACCCGAACGTCCAAATCGGCCGATACCTCCTGCCAGAACACCACCTGCTTCTCGTTTTGCACCCAGCTTACGGAAAGGGCCAGTTCAGCCTGTCGATACAGCTCTGCCACATGGCTGCCCAGAGAGCTTATCCCACAGACCCGGCCAATCCTCTCCGCCAAAAGCTTTAAAGCATTTTCGTTTCGTCTGTTTTCCGGGGCCTCCGGGCAGGCAAACAGAGATCTTCCGTTGGGCAGCATACACACCCAGAAGCCGGGCAGGATCACTTCCCGGTTCAATATACCGTCCCATACTGCCACGTAGGCCCCATTTCCCGGATACGCTTTTGTATCCTGAAACACTTCTTTCAGTGTTCTGTCTCCGGAAAGCAGCGCTTCATTGATGATCGTATTGAGGAAAAGCTGCTTTTTGCTGCACTTGGAATGGTATTCCTCCAGGATCTCCTGTAGAGACGCCCGCATCTGTTCCGTGCCGCAGGGCTTTAACCAATAGTCTCTGATTTGAAGCTGTATGCCTCGCCTGGCATAGACAAATTCGTCAAAGGCTGAAACCAGAACACAGATCAGCTCAGGAATCATTTCTTTGCCTTTTGCCACCAGCTCCAACCCATCCATGGGAGACATGCAGATATCGGTGATCAGCAGCTGGATTTTCTGCTTTTCCAAAATGTGTAATGCCTCTTCTCCTGATTTGGCACAAAACACTTCCTCGATTTCAGGAAAATGAAAGGAACGAATTTTTCCCGCCATCAGCTGACAAGACTGAAATTCATCATCTACAATGAGAAGCTTCATTACTCACCGCACCTACCTTTCGTCCGGAATAAAAAGTGAAACCATGGTTTCATTATTTTCATTGCGCAGCTCGATCACGGCATTTTCTCCATAGCTGAGCTGCAGCCGCCGGGCCAGATTCATCATGCCGATATGTTTTCTGCCGTTTGACAGATGTTCCCGGCTGGATAGTTCCTCATTCAATTCTGCCAGCTTTTCCGGTGGGATCGGAATGCCGTCATTTCGCACGCAGATGGAGATTCCGTTGTTCTTCCAGGAAAATTCTATGGAAATACGAATGGGGCGATTTGCCTGCATTCCATGCTTAATGGCATTTTCCACAACCGGCTGCAGGGTAAATCGGGGAATACTGATGCTTTCCATCTCTTCCGGATAATGAATTTCCAGAATAATGTCGTTGTTTTTCATCATCCGCATCATTTTTACATAAGTCTCTGCATTTTGGATTTCTTCCCCAATGGACGCATTGTCGCTCCCGGTAAGGTTGTAGTGATACATCTCTCCCAAAAGGATAATTCCCTTCTGTATCTTAGCGTTCTCTCCGGTCATATTCAACTGCAGCCAATGCAGGGAATTGAACAGCAGATGAGGATTCATTTGAAATTGCAATGCATACCGTTCCTCCAGCCGCCTGTCGGTTTCCGATTGTAATATTTCCCTGCGCTGCTGCTCCACCTTGATCAGCAATTCGTTGATAGACCGCCCCAAAGCGCCGATTTCATCGTTTCCCAAGCCCGGAATTCGCTGGTTATCTTCGTTTAAGTCAATAAGAGCAAGCATCCTGCTGATGAAGTTCAGCTTTTTCAGAAACACGCGCAGAAGCGAAACGATCAGCACCATCAAAAGGATATAGAGGAACACGATCCAAAGCAGAGAAACAAAATAGTGAATGGTGGAATGCATATTTGCCGCCGGTACATACAGCGAGATCTGGTACGCAGAGCGGACGTCTCCCGTTCCAAAAGTTACCACATCTTCTCCCCATTCCCGCTCCTCTGGGAAAAATTCTATCTCTCCCTGGTCGATTCTACAGATGCAGGCTCCGTCCTTTTTCACTTCAACCGTACCCTGATAGCTCAACTCGCCCAGGGGCGGCATGAAAACCGATTCCGCATTTACGCTGCACATGACCAGGCCGATGGGATCCATAAAACGGAATACCTTGCAGCAATAGGGCAGCACATATTCCCCTGTTCTGGTATACAGGGGCATCTCTCCTGTTCCAGTGTGCGGCGAGAGCCAGGCGCTTAGATAATTTCCGTCCATCAAAGCGTTTATTTCCCTGTCATTTTCAAACTGAGAAATCCGGTAGTAGAGATTATATATCTCAAAAGCATCCGGATTCAGCGTGATAAGATAGATCTCTGCATCATTCATCCGCAGGATCGACGTGCTTTTGTTCACTTCCTCCTTGGCATGGTACAGATAGGAAAGCGCTTCTTCATTCCGGTTTTTCCCCCGCAGAGCATCCTGTATGGAACTGAAATTTGCCAGCATATCAATGGTGCTTTCCACCTGAGCCAGATTGCGGTCTATGGCCAACTCGGCAGTGTGCAGCAAAGAAAAAATCTGTTCTCTCTTCTGGTGTTCTTCCGCCTTGTTCAGATAGGCAGAAAGAAAATAGCTTAATATCAAATACGGTAAAAACACCAGAACCGATACTGACACGAGGATTTTCTTTTGCAGCGGATACCGCTCAAACCATTTCATATTCTATCTTCCACCCTCTGCCAAAAGGCCATGATTATTTATCGATCAAGCGGGGAAATAAACAATAAAGCAGGATAAGCACAGCCTTAAAAAAGGCTGTGCTAACCTGCAGGAAGTCATCCTGTCATTTTACCATCGCTTAACAAGAGGAAACACGGTTTTTGGGCGTGAAAAGGGAAGCTGGCGTTGTTATCCTCGTTGCCAGGCGCCAGGCCTTAATGCCTCGTCTGTCTAGCCATCTCCACCTTTTCCCTGCCTAAAAACTCATGATCTATCGATCACTACTCACTGTCATTCTGAGGAACGAAGTGACGAAGAATCTCGGATATATCCCGACTGGCGGATACAACGCCCTTTTTTATTCGCCGGTTCCTTCTAGTCGAGATTCTTCCAGGAAAACGAAGCTAGCTTTGTTTTCTGTTCAGCAATGATAATAGGTACGGCGAAATGGTATGAGATCTGCCGTCAAATTTTAGAAAAACGCTGAACCAATGCTATAAACGTTGGAAATCGCTTGTTTCTTGTTGGCAGACATGTTTCCCTTTGTCAACCGATGGTATGAAGAAGAAATTACTCTGCAAACGTATAGTCAGTGCCGAAGTTTTCATTATAAGCCTTCAGCAGCGACTGACGGACTTTTTCACCGCCCATGGCGAGATACTCGGATTTATACTGTTCCCATTCAGTCTCAATATCCTTTTCTCCCATGATAAACCGGATAGAGTTCTCTTCAAAGTACTTTTGCAGTTCTGCATTGTACTCAAGATATTCGTCGGTGCGGGTAAAGGCCAGAAGATCTTCACGGGAAGGCACCTTCTCCTGAGATTTGGTGGAGGCCGCATACAGCTGGCTGGCTTTGTCAGTGCCCATACCGTCGATCACACGCTGCAGGGGCTCGTTGTACAGCAGCTTGTACAGCTCCATGTCGGTGACCTCTTCGCCGTTGCGGTCCTTGCCCTCAAAACCCCAGTACCAGGTGATGACATTGTTTTCATCGGTCTCATAGTCCACGTCGCGAATGCCCCACATCAGCGTGTAGAAGCCGTCGGTAGAAGCATTGTAGTCCAGCAGCTTTAAAGCTGCCTCTTTCTTCTCGGGAGTAAGAGAACCGGAGATGGCTACTACACCGTTTACGGGATTGGCGTATAATTCGCCATAGGTGCCGTCAGAACCTGTGGGAGGATCAATATAAACTACTTCTGCTTCAGGATGAAGATCCTCAAAACCGAAACGCAGATAAGCGTTGCCTGCAAAAGACCACCAGCCGTTCCAGATGCCGTACTCGTTTCTGCACCACTTCTGGTAGGCCTGGTCGCCATCAGCCGTAAAAATTTCCGGATCGATAATGCCCTCCTCATACAGCTTGTTAAGATAGGCCAGGCCGTCCCGGTAGTTGTCGCTGATGGCGTTTGTCGTAACGGTTCCGTCATCGTTCAGGAAGTAAAGCTGCTCGGGAGCGGCGCCGAAAGCGCCCAGAATGGGGCCAGTGTAAGAGAAGCCGAGGCCAAAGTAACCGTAGGTATCCTTCTGGCCGTTGCCGTCGGGATCATCAAAGGTAAAGGCGCGCATGACGTTTTCCCAATCCTCCAGGGTTTTGGGAACCTCCAGGTTCAGATTATCCAGCCAGTCCTTACGGATAACGGTGCCGTGATTGCTGGCATAAGGCAGCAGAGAGGGAACGCCGTAGATAGCGCCATTTACTGTAACAGAACTCCAATGGTCTCCCGCATAATTCTGCAGGTTTTCATAATTTGCCAGATCGGCGGAAATATCTGTAAAAGCGCCTTGTCTGGCATACTCCAGATACGTATCAAAGCTGAGAAGCATCAGATCGGGCATTTCATTGGAGGTGATCATCAGCGCCAGCTGCTGAGCGGCATTTTCACCGATTTGATTCATTTCCATATCTACGCCGATATCCTTGATCACCTGCTGACGAATGGTTTCCGTTTTGTCATTGATAGGGCGGGTGCCTTCTTTGAAGATCGTCAGCTTGACGGGCTCGTCACCGGTGGTACTCGAAGTGTTTTCCACCTTGCTTCCTGCCTTATCCGGCTGATCAGGAGCAGAGCTATTGGGCGTACTGCTTTGATTTCCGCCGCATGCTGTCACTGTAAGCATCAGCACAACACAGCAGAGCAGCGCCAGAGCTTTTTTGAATTTCACACTCATGTTCTTTTCCTCCTTAGTATTTCAGTAAAAATGTATTTTCCGAAGGGCTGGATCGGGAAATCAGCCCTTCATGGAGCCGACCATAACCCCTTTGACAAAATATTTCTGCACAAAGGGATACACACAAAGGATGGGGACGACCGCCACAACGATCATGGCGTTTTTCAGCGTCTCGGGAGGCATCGTCTGGCGGGCGTCCTGATACATCATGTTCTGAAACTCAGAGGTAAGCAGGATCTCCCGCAAAATGCGCTGCATGGGCCACAGCTCCCGGTTGCGAATAAAGAGCACGCTGGTAAAATAGTCGTTCCAATAGCCCACTGCATAGAAGAGCGCTACCGTTGCAATGGCCGCCGTGGACAGGGGCAGCAGAATACGGAACAGATAGCCGGTGGGCCGAATGCCGTCAATAACGGCGGCCTCATACAGTCCCCGGGGCACATTCTGGAAGAAATTGCGCATCAGGATCATATTATAGGCGCTGACGCAGCCCGGCAAAATCAGGGACCAGATCGAATCGACCAGACCAACCCAATTTACCACCAGATAGTATGGGATCATTCCGCCGCTGAAGAGCATGGTGAATACCACAAAGAAGGTCAATAAGGTCTTTCCGGGCAGATCGGGAACAGACAGCACATATGCCCCCATAATGGTAAGGATCATGCTGATGGCCGTGCCCACTATCGTGACAAACAGCGTGTTGGCATAAGCGCGGGGGATCATATCGTTCCGAAACACCTGCTCATATGCCTCCAGATGAATCCCATTGGGAACCAGCAGGAATGAATTGCCGATAACGTGGTCAATGGTGGAAACGGATGCTACAAAAACATACCAGAAGGGGTACAGCGTCACGACCAGCACAAGGAGCATCAGAAAGATATTCACAATGTCAAAAGCCTTTTCGGACCAGCTGCTCGTTTTGATTTTCATTACCAGATCCCCTCCCCGTCCGTTAAACGCTTGCTGACCGCATTGGCCAGCAGAACCAGGAACAGTCCAATGACGGATTTGATCATGCCGGCCGCCGTAGCGGTGCTGAAGTTGTTGGCCGTCTGCATACCGACCCGGAAGATGAAATAGTCGATCGTCTCGGCCACGTCCATCACCGAGCTGTTGGCCAAGGCAAAGATCTGATCGAAGTTCGTGGTGAGGAGATTGCCGATCTGCAAGATAAATAACACCGCAATAGTTCCCCGAATTCCCGGCAGAGTGATATGCCAGATCCGTTTCAACCGGGAGGCTCCGTCCACATACGCCGCCTCATACAGCTGCTCGTCCACATTGCTGATCGCCGCCAGATACACAATGGCAGACCAGCCCATGGTTTTCCAAACGGTGGAAGAAATCAGGATGGTGCGGAAATACTTGCTGATCCCCAGAAAATTCTGGGCTTCTCCCCCCAAAGACACGATGATGTTGTTGATTGCGCCGGAATTAAGAGCCAGCAGCATATAAACCAGACCGGCCGCCACCGACCAGGAAATAAAGTGGGGAAGGTAGCTTACAGTCTGTACCAGCTTTTTAAACCGTTTCGCCCGCACCTCGTTTAAGAGGATCGAAAAAATAATGGGAATGGGGAATACAATAACCAAATTCAGCAGGCTGATGATCAACGTGTTCTTAAACGCCGTGATAAACGAAGGAGTGGA
>CAMVYG010000101.1 GCA_947171615.1 uncultured Clostridia bacterium | reverse complement strand
TGTCCCTTCGGAAAACCTCCCCGGAGGCGGCGGAGATCTTCGTCATGGGGGTACTGCGGTCAGAGCATCGCCGGGGAGCAGGCAGACAGCTGATCGACTGGGCGAAAGCCTTCTGCCGCAAACAGGAGTATACCCTTCTGCAAGTAAAAACCCTGGGCGATTCCCACCCCGACTCCGGCTATGCCCAAACCCGCGCTTTCTACACCGCCATGGGCTTTCACCGGCTGGAGTGCTTTCCCACCCTGTGGGACGAGGAAAACCCCTGTCTGATTCTGGTGCAGGAGATCCGATAAAGAGCAAAAACAAACCAGCCCTCTGCCGGGAGTGATTTTCCGGCAGAGGGCTGGTTCCCTGTTACTCTACACTGGATGTAAAATCAGCTTACGAACTGGAACACGCAGAAGGCGGCATATACGATCAGCAATGCCACGCCCTGAAAGCGGCTGAGCTTTCCTCGTTTCAGAGCAGGAATGGTCAAAAATGCCATGACACAGAGCATCAGGGGAATATCCACTACCAGAGAAGCGTTCATTCCGGCGATCATCTTTCCACCGGGAATGGCAAAGGGCGAAAGCACGGTGGAAACACCGGAAACCAGCACCAGATTAAAGAGATTTGCCCCCACCACATTGCCCAGAGACAACGCTCCGTGCCCTTTGATAAGAGATGTAACGGCCGTTACCAGCTCCGGCAGAGAGGTACCCAGGGCCACAAAGGTCAGGGCGATCACCGATTCCGGTACGCCCAGCGCTTTGGCAATAATGGTGCCGTTATCCACCAGAAGATTAGCTCCCACAGCGATCAGCGCCGCGCCGATCACCAGCAGTAAAATATCCTTGTAAAGGGGATTCGGCTCTTCCTCCTGCTCTTTTCCCTCTTCCTCTGCTTCAGCGGGAGGCGTGAGCTTCGGCCCCTTCACCGCCTGGGTGATGGTAATTGCCATATAGGCCACAAAGATCAACAGCAGCAGCACGCCGGTCAATCTGCTGAAACCGCCGAATAGATAGGCCGCAGCCATATAGACCGCCGAAGCGCCAAAGAAAAAGGCAATGGGGATGCGAAGGGCCTTTCGGTCGATCTCCCCGGGGCGCACCGCCACTACGATAGCGGCGATCAGCGCCGTATTGCAGATGATGGAGCCTATGGCATTGCCATAGGCGATCTCCCCGTGCCCGCTTACCGCCGAAGTGGCAGAAACCATCACCTCCGGCAGCGTGGTGCCGATGGAAACCACCGTGGCGCCGATCAGGATCTCCGGTACATGGAACCGATGGGCGATGCCGGTAGCGCCATCCACAAACCAGTCCCCGCCCTTGATGAGCAGGATCAACCCCAACAAAAACAACAGAACCGCAACAACCATTTTTTGACCACTTTCCTTTCTTTTTCAGCCAGAACTGTTCCGGGAGCCTTTTTCCAGACAGTCTCCAGCTTTCCCAAAAATGCGGAAAACCGGGTATGACTCCGCGCCATACCCGGTTCTTTTCAAAAACAGACCCCGCGTATGGCCCCAAAGCGCATACACGGGTCTCGCAAATAAAAGCAAGCCAGGCCCAAAGGCCGAGGTTGTTGACTTGCTGCGCAAATACGCCTGCTACTCCCCCGTTTGGAATTTCCTTGTAAAGCTTACCAAACTCTCACAAATTTGTCAAGAAGGGTGGTTTTGATCAACCGATAAATTAGCCGTCTATCCTTTGAAAGAACCTAACCTCTCAGTCTCGCTTCGCTCGACAGCGTAATCTGCTCGGAGAGCAGATTTTCCCTTCATCAGGGGAGCCAGGGGATGAATACTAAACAATAATTTATCTTACCCGCCTCTATCGTTAGTTGTCATCCTGAGAAACGCAGTGACGAAGAATCTCGGTTATATCTCAGCTGGCGGGTACAATGCCCTTCTATCCGTTGGTCACTGCTAACCGAGATTCTTCCAGGAAAACAAAGTTCACTTTGTTTTCTGTTCAGTAATGACAGTAAGTGCGATGTCCTTTCTAACGACTAACAA
Source organism: uncultured Clostridia bacterium (assembly GCA_947171615.1). GTDB lineage: Bacteria > Bacillota > Clostridia > Oscillospirales > Acutalibacteraceae > Acutalibacter. Next base: position 5,707 of record CAMVYG010000101.1, on the reverse strand, counting down.
CTAACCGCTAATAACCAGTGCGTTAAATTCCCATTTATCACACTAACCGCCCTTCTTTTTTTGCGCCACAGTGTGGTGCCACCACCGTCTAGCATCCAGAATCCAGCATCCAGCATCTAAAATGTTTTTTCTAACAACTAACGACTAACCGCTAACAACTAATTTCCCACAGCTTCGCTTCATAGTCCTTTACAACATATTTCAGATTTGTCCTGCCCCGTATAAGAACGGTATGCCCTTCCGCCTCCAGCTTTTCCTTCTGGGCTTGTACGCCACCGGGATATTTGGGATTCAATTCTCCGTTTGCCTTCAGAGTTCGCCAATAAGGCGTTGGGTCTTCTTCCCGTTGTGCGCTGGCCCAGGCCGCGATGGAAACAAAAATTCCGGCAGTGATCGGCTCTGTAAAGTCTGCGCCATTTTCCCTTGCGAAATACTCCCGAATACAGCCCACCGTAAGAAGCTTTCCCATGGGCACCTGTTTCATGACCCGGTCATAGGCTATAGGCGGGGCAAAATACATTTTGTTTCCCCCGTATTTTTCAATGCTTTTCCGGTCTGTGATGATCTGTGTTTTCGGCATGTCCTTGCTGTTCAGCAGCATGGCGTTAAAGTCCTTTTTCTCCTCGTTTGCCATCGGCTTCCACCTTTCTCAGATTTTCCATTCGCTTTGATAACTCCGGCATTTTTAACTGCGGATTCGGAAAACCGTTATCGCTCTTTTCCTCCGGGACAATTTGTGCAGCCGTGCTGCACCTATCTCTTTCGCCCAATATATCTGCACACCTTTTTTCTATAGGCCAAATAGTCGTCGCCAAATGATGCTAATAAAAAATCTTCTTCCACATTCACTATTTGCAAATGCAGCATCACAACAGCCAGCAGCGTTACAGCGAATAAGCCCCAGTTAAAAAACATGAGAAGGATCCCCAAATAGATCAAATCAAAGCCAAGGAAAGCCGGATTCCGGCTATAGGCGTATATTCCCGTCGTAACAAGCTCCGTCTTTTCTTCTTTCGAAACACCTGCGCGCCAGCTGTCACGCATTGTAAGTACCGAAACAATAAATATTCCAACGCCCAATATGCCCAATATCGCCCCCACAGCCCGCAGTCCTGTAAAATCAAGATACCTATTCATAAAAATGCTAACTGCTTCAACAACCACAACCGCATAGGTTGCGATTTTTAATGTAACCTCTATAAATTTTGTAAAGCCCTCTTTTCCCTTACCCAGCAGATCTGTCTGTATTCCCTGCTTCCGCTGATGAAACAGCTTTGCAAAATAGACCCCATAAAACGCAATCATAATCAGCACCGCAATGAGCTGGTATACCATAGTATAACCTCCAATCCGGAATTTCCACATCCCTCTGCCATAAAGAGTAGAAATCCGAAAATATAAAGTTAGAATGGAGACTTCGTAAAAAGTATACCTCTCCTTTTTCGTTTCTGCAATGAGACGGTTTTTCTTTTTGAAAAAATTTGTCAAACACCTGCAAGTACATAAAAGCTTCATTGCAGCCTTGCTCAGGGGAGCTTGCCCGCACAAATTGCCAAATTGGCAGACGCCGGGTACACCAACCTTCTTTCCGGCATGGCAAGGGAAGTCGATACCCGGGCGGTGCTGGCTGTTCTGGCCCTAAAAAAACACAAACAGCCCAATAGTTTTATAGAGGCAGAACTATCGAGCTGCTATTACTCGTCAGGAATATACTCTGCTATATCCTCCAGCTTGCAGTCAAGCGCCGTACATAATTTATTCAGCGTTTTTGTTTCCATATTGTCATTCGCCCGCAGACGCCGAATTGTTTTACTGTCAATTCCACATTTCTCTCTCAGCTGATAGGTAGAAACATTTTTTTCCTTCATAATGACCCACAGCTTATCAAAGATAATCATCGTTTCACCCCCGATTGACATTAACCAGTATGGGGGTTATAATCTCTAATATTAAGGGGATATAACCCCCATGTCAAAAAAGAAAGGAACGGAATTACAATGATTGAAAGATACTGTGCGTTTACCGGCCATCGTCCCCCAAAACTCCCCTGGGGATATAATGAAACAGACGCCCGGTGCATCAGCCTGAAAAAGGAGCTTGCCGCACAAATTGCCAAATTGGCAGACGCCGGATATACCGACTTTCTCTCCGGTATGGCAGAGGGAACCGATACCTGGGCAGCGCTGGCTGTTCTTGCCCTAAAAAAAGAAAAGCCCGCGCTGAAGCTTCACTGTGTCCTGCCCTGTGAGGGGCAGGCAGACAGATGGCCGGCTTCGGCGCGGGAACTCTATTTTTCTATTCTGAATCAGGCGGACAGCACTGTGTATGTGAGCCGGGCATACAGCAAGAACTGTATGCTGAAGCGCAACCGCTATCTGGTCGATCACGCCGCCTGCCTGCTGGCGGTCTACAACGGCGAGTGGCGAGGAGGAACTGCAATGACAGTGCGGTATGCCCAAAAATCGGGAAAAAGGGTCATTCTGCTAAAACTGAACCCCTGACCGAAGCAGTCTATCTCTTTTAAGAATTCTTTCCCCCATGAAAACTATAGTACACACTTTGACGACCTAATATTCCATGGTCATCTCTCAGTACCTGAAATAATTCCGGGGGATAAAAATAACAGCAATAGGAATTATCCATCACAAGATACAGTCCGTCCTTATCCCTTCCAATGGCTTTATAAGTTTTTCCATACGTAATTCCAGAAAAAGGCTCATCATATCGATGTGTGACGCAAAGAAGAACGGCTTCGTAATCATTGAGAAGATGGTCCTCATCAGAAAGAACAGAAAAATCCTCCAGCGCGTTGAAATCTGTTATGATTCCATCGTTTCCCCGAACATGAAGGCTGCTTCTTACGCCTTCCCAATATTCTATAAAATAAGCTTCGTATTGTCTTCCGGGCGTAAATTTTGCGCAAGCTTTTCCGTGATATTGTACGATTGCCGGTTTCAAGCTTTTCTCCTTTCTGCTTTTTCATACGCTTATATTCTCTGATTTTTGTAAGAAATACCCCTGCTAAAGAAAAATGATCTGCTGCAATTTTACGTTTACCCGGGCCATGGCGCCATAGGGCAAAGCCATTCTCGGCGTCGCATGCCCAAAATTCAGATTGTATAAAATCGGAAATCCATAGCTGCCCAAAACGTCCAGATAAACCTGCTTGTATTCCTCATAATACTGCTCGTCCATTGGCTTGCCTATCAAAAGCCCGGAAATTTCATCAAATGCCCCTGTTTCCGAAATGGCTTCCAGCTCCTTTCTTAATAAAACAGGAGTTGGCTTTTCCTCACAGGTCTCCAGAAACATGATCTTTCCGCGCCACTGCTCCCTGTCCGGAAACAAATGATACCGCTCACAGATCTCCCGTTCCTCTTCATAGCGTGTTCCGGTCAGCATATCATAAATACTTTCCAGGCAGCCGCCCAAAAGCTCTCCTTCAAACAGTGCATTTCCCTGGAGCAGCTCATATCCCCGGGTCTCCCGGTGAGAAACCCGCTCCGTTCCCATGGCCGCCCTGGAAAAATCAGTCCGCTCCTCATACCAGACCTCGCTGGGGGTGATTTTCCAGTTTCTATAGTCCTCAAAATACCGTAGGAACGCCGCTTCCGTGTAAGGCAGCATGGTTTCCGCGATCTCTCCCAGATCACAGAGGAAGCAGGGGCCGTAAAAGGTTTGCAGCCCCAAGCGGTAGAGCATCAGATGGTTTATGGTGGTATCGGAAAAGCCGGTAAACAGCTTCGGCGAACGCCTTACAGTCTCTACAAATTCCCGATCCTCCATCAGAAAGGGAAGCAGCCGGTAGGTATCGTCTCCGCCGATGGCGCAGAGAATCCCTTTGATGGAATCGTCTGAAAACGCCTGCTTCAAGTCCTCCGCCCTTTTTTCCGGGTACTCGTCCAGATATTGGGTTCCCCGCAACGCGTTAGGCATAAACACCGGATCCAGCCCAAATTCCTTCAGCCGCCTTGTTCCCAGCTCTATATTGTGGCTGCAACCTTCCTCCCCCAACATTCCGCTGGAAAGACTGACAACCGCTACCTTATCTCCCCGGCAAAGGGGCCTTGGCTGATTCATTTTGGGTTCTCCTTTTTACAATGGCCGATAATATGTATAGCACATAATAGTATAAAGAATATCACCGATACAGTTTTTAAAACGCCCCATAGAATTCCTGTTCCTGAAGCTGTTGCAGTCCCGATACCTGCCCATCCCCAAACTCCATGATTATTAGAGTACCATCTTCTTTTCTGGCAAGGTCAACTGTAACAAAATTACTTTTCACTTTTGCCGCAATCGCTTTGATCCAGGCGTATTCCTCTTCAGAAAGCCAGACGTCCGCTTTCTTTCTCCAATAGTCATCCACAATCAGTATTTTCCCCGCATAAAGGAAAACTCTGTATTCTTCTGAGATTGGCATACCGCTTTTCCCATGAAATCCAATCTGCTTCAGCTTCTCATATTTTCTGAAAACTACGCCGCCTACCAGATCTTCCCCTTGGCGTTCCACAAAATTTCCAACGATTTCAGCAAGCTCAGCCTTTTCTCCCATATTTCGGATAAAACAGGCGTCGTACCACTCGTGCTTTCTGCTCTTGACATAATCCTTCACGATATAAGCACCGTTAAGGTTTTTCGTCTTTTGAAGGATATCTTCTATTTCGTTACCCGGAACCCAAACTGTTTCAGGCGTTTCGTCCCTGAAATCATCATACCACCCGGGCAGCAGATGATATTGCTCATATTCTTCTGGCGTGTTAATTAAGAAAATTCCACGCTCTTCCAATAGCCTGTAAAACTTCCGGTATAAAGCAGGCTTCATCATCCAACTTCTGCATATTGTCAGCCCGGAAATCTTCTCTCCGGAAAGAGAAAGCTTCCCTGCATTCAAATCCTCAAAACTAAAAAGTGCGCATTTGTGGTGCTGGCCCGCCGTCTTGTATTCTTTTTCATACTCCTCATCTGCCCTGTGAGGATAAAGCGGATGACTGCAAAAAAGAAAATTCAGGCTTGGCAATTCATCCATCAGAATGGTTCCTTCCGCATCTTTTCCAAAGTCTGATTCCAATAAAAAACTGACAGTTTTTTCTTCGGAAGGATCAACAAAAAAAGGCCTGCGAAGTCTTTCGATGGCTTTCACCCGAAATGCATTCCCGTTTAGATCATATAACGGGAGTCCCACTTGAAGCTCTACGCCTTTTGGCCGCTCCACCGTATATAACGTTCCTATTTCAGTTAAGCAGATCTTCTCTAATATTCTGAATATACTTGCCATTCTGTTCACCCAGATTTCTAAAATCACAAACTGAGCGGTCAAAAATCACCCAGCCAAATTTTCTATAGTTTTGGATAGAAATCACAATATGGATCTTTACTTTTCACTTCGCAGCAGCTGTACCACGCATTCAATATGAATTTTCTGGGTTATTCTGTGCAGCCCCACTTGTTGAAGTAATTCCATAACTTATCAGCATATTTTGATTTGGAAATGCTTTCCGCTCTACTTTTTATTAATTTAAACGCCTTATATGATATCGATTTGTCTATAGGCCTGCTAAACTCTATCACATTGTATTCTTCATCTACATAGGAACCGCATAAGTAATGGATTTCTGAAAAATCTTCAAATGAATTTATATTCTTAAAATACGAAGGATACAGGCACTTATATTTTTCAAAATTCTCTTTAAGCAATAAGAGAAAT
>CAMVYG010000100.1 GCA_947171615.1 uncultured Clostridia bacterium | reverse complement strand
TTCTGTTCTTGATGACTGTGATTATTGATCGTTAAATCATACTTTATCAATATCTCTGCGCTTATCTAATAACTAATTGCTAACGACTAACACCTAAAAGAAAGGATATTCTTGGTAATCGCTATGAAATATTTTGGAGTTTCTTCCTGCCCGTATTGCAGAAAGCGGGTAAACCTGATCCGGTCCTGGTCTTTAAAGCGCCAGGGAGAATATCAAGGCCCCCGCTGCGGGGGAATCTCCAATATTTTTCTATCTCCCCTGATCTATGTGTTTGCTTTACTGGCCATTTTCGGCGGAGGGGCAGTCTACTTCTTCCACAAATTCATTTTAGATGATATTTCTCTCTCCACGCTGGGACAGGTTTTGATCCCCTTTGCGGTTTTTTTCCTGCTCAGTCTTTTTATGGTAAATCTGGAAAAGCCGGTGATCAAAAAGGTTCCCCGGGGAGAAGCGGAACGGAAAAAAGCGGGAAGAAGCACCATGGAAGACCGCCGTATGTCCCCTGCCGCTCCTGCCAAGCAGCAGGAACAGCTTTTCTTTCAGGCAGAAGAATATCTTCCCAAAGGGGAATATCGCACCGGTAGCCTGCCGAAGGTACAGAGCGGAGAAAACAGAAATCTTCCCGCTTATTCTCAAAAACCGGCCTATCAGGAGGATCTGGAAAAAACCTCTGTGGTGGAGGTTCCCGTTCAGAGGCCGCAGCGGCCAGCCCCTTCTCCGGCGGTAAGGACAGGGCAGTCCGCTTCTCAAAGGGCTCCCCAGCAGCGGGGCCAGCGTCCTCAGAGAACGGCACAAAGCGCAGCTTCATCCTCCGGGAGAGCGGGTTCTCCCGCTGCTGTACAATCGGTTTCTCAGGCGGCAAAGCCTGCCGCCGCCTCTTCCCACACGGTGACCAGTGTGCAGATTCCCAGTGTAAATGACGATTTCTTTGCAAAATATGATGATCCGAACTATGTAGAACGCAGATTGCAGGAGATCAATGAAGGAAAGTAAGAAAGAGAATCGTAAATTCTACTTTCATTTTATGGTAATAAAGCGTGTTTGGCCGGAAGTTTCCGGTTTTTCAAAGCAGGCTTTTTCTTTTTTCAAAAACGGCTTTGAAAAAGACGGGAACATTTTTGGAAAAGATAGAAAAAAGGATCCGGAAAAGAGATAGAAAACCACTGATTTCCGGCATTTTTCTGTTTACAAATAAGTGAAAATCTGCTATACTTATACTAATATATAGGGAAGCTCCAGGCGAGTATGCAGGTACGGTTGTATCGGGATTTTTCGCCGGATTTTGCAGTTTTTGGCTTTGAATTTCAGCGGCCGGGAAATAAGGCGGCAGAGCGAAAAGTTTTCTGATGGAAGGATTGTAAAACCGTCAGAAGGAAGTGCGAAAGCTGTAGGAGGCTTTCCCGTTGTTTTGAAAAGAAATTTTACCGATACGGCGAAAGCTGCGTTTACGCAGGCCGGGCGGTGATAGATTTGGGGGATTTTTTTGGACAATCAGGAATTGAACCGGGATATGATGAAGGCAGACGCCCAAAAGGCTTATGACGGCGACCAGATCCAGGTTTTAGAGGGTCTGGAGGCGGTGAGAAAGCGCCCCGGCATGTACATCGGCTCCACCGGCCCCAGGGGACTGCACCATCTGGTCTATGAAATTGTGGATAATGCCATTGACGAGGCGCTGGCCGGGTTCTGCGATAAGATCGTGGTAAAGATTTTGCCGGGCAATATCATTTACGTTTCCGATAACGGCCGTGGAATTCCGGTAGGCGTGCAGCATAAAACCGGTCTGCCTGCCGTAACGGTGGTATTCACCATTCTCCATGCCGGCGGAAAATTCGGCGGCGGAAGCTATAAGGTGTCCGGCGGTTTGCACGGTGTGGGCGCGTCTGTAGTAAACGCCCTTTCCGAGTGGCTGGAAGTAGAGGTAGTCAGTGAGGGGCAGCTTTATTACCAGCGCTTTGAGCGGGGCAAGGCTGTAACAGAGCTGGAAAACCGGGGCAAGGCGCCGGAAGGAAGATCCAGCGGCTCTGTGGTTTGCTTTAAGGCAGACCCTGAGATCTTTAAGGAAACCACCACCTATACTTACGAGACCTTACAGACCCGCCTGAGAGAGCAGGCTTTCCTGAATGCCGGAGTCAGCATTGAACTGATCGATGAACGGGATCCGGCGGATCGGGTGCCGGACGAGCAGGATCAGGAGGGAAAGATCTCCAATACTTACTGCTATGAAGGCGGCGTCAGCTCCTTTGTGGAGTACCTGAACACCAAAAAGGCGGTAGAGGTGATCCACCCGGAAATTATTCGCTTTGGCGCCGATGCTGCCGATGGGAATTCCACCGCGGAGATCGCCATGCAGTATACGGACAGCTTTAACGAGCTGATCCTTTCCTTTGCCAACAATATCCACACCACCGACGGCGGTACCCATGAGGATGGCTTTAAACGGGCGCTGACCCGGGTAATGAACGATTACGCCAGAAAGTATTCCATTTTGAAGGAAAATGATAAGAATCTTTCCGGTGAGGACGTGCGGGAAGGCCTGACCTGCGTGATCAGCGTAAAGCTGAAGGAAGCGCAGTTTGAGGGGCAGACCAAGGCAAAGCTGGGCAATACGGAAATGAGCACCCTGGTAAGCTCCATGGTCTATGATAAGATGATGACCTTCCTGGAGGAAAACCCCGCCACGGCCAGGGCCATTTTTGATAAGGCGCTGACGGCTTCCCGTGCCAGGGAAGCGGCCAGAAAGGCCAGAGAGCTGGCGAGAAGAAAGACCGCTCTGGAGAATAACTCCCTTCCGGGAAAGCTGGCGGACTGCCAGTCCAGAAACCCGGAGGAAACCGAGATCTATATTGTGGAGGGCGATTCCGCCGGAGGCTCCGCCAAGGGCGGGCGAGACAGAAAATTCCAAGCGATCTTACCCCTGTGGGGCAAAATGCTGAATGTGGAAAAGGCAAGGCTTGACAAGGTGTACGGCAACGAAAAGCTGATGCCTGTGGTCACGGCCCTGGGTACCGGCATAGGAGAGGATTTTGACCTTTCCAAGCTGCGGTACGGGAAGATCATTATCATGGCCGATGCCGATGTGGACGGCTCCCATATCCGCACTCTGCTTTTGACCTTCTTCTTCCGCTTTATGCGGCCTCTGGTAGAGGAGGGGCATATCTATCTTGCCCAGCCTCCCCTGTTCCGCATTACCAAGGGAAAGCGCCACTATTACGCGTATTCCGATCCGGAGCGGGACAGCATCATGGCGGAGCTTGGCAGCGGCTATGAGATCCAGCGCTATAAGGGCCTGGGCGAAATGGACGCGGAGCAGTTGTGGGAAACCACCATGAACCCGGAAGTGAGAACCATGCGCCGGGTAGAGGTGGAGGACGCTGCCGAGGCGGACGAGGTATTTACCGTGCTGATGGGCGATAAGGTAGAGCCCCGCCGGGACTTTATCGTAGAAAACGCGCAGAAGGCAAACTGGGATGTATAGTTGTTAGATTTTAGTCGTTAGTTTTTAGAGGAAGGGCGCTTTAAGCCGTGAACAAAGCGCAGGGCTGTGAACTTTATGGAAAAAAGTGGATCTTCGGGAAAGCTTCAGTTTTCCTACACTTTGACGGAAAAGGAAATTTACGACGGCCTGCGGCTTTCCGGGGTGTATCGCACCAGCGGAAAGAGGGCTATTGTGGAAACGGTGATCCTCGCCGTGTTCTGCCTGTTCTTTTTCATTTCCTACCTGTTTCAAAAAGAGCTTTTTAACCTGGTGATGACTTTTGTTTCCCTCGGGGTGCTGCTCCTGTTAAACCTGGTTCCCCGGCTGGATATGAGAAAACAGGCAAAAAGCTGCCACCGGGAGGTAAAGCTTCGGCTGTACCCGGATCGGTTTATTCTGGAAACGGAGGCGGGCTCTCAAAGTGTGCTGCTGGACGGCACCTCGGAGATCAGAGCCGTGGGAAAAAAGGACGGCAAGCTTTTGATCGTCCGCATTGCCGGCGGCGGGCTGCTGGTGATCCCCCTGCGGGCTATTCCGGAGGGAATGCGGGGCCAGGCGCTGAGCTTCCTGTTACAGGGAGATTGAGGTACTTTTTTTAAAAAGATATCTGAAAGCTGATAAAGATAATTTTTCACGTGAGGCAGGGAAGCTGTTCCGGCCCCGGTGAGAAAGGAATGGATGCGAATTATGGATTTTGAAAACAACGGAACCCCGCAGGAGGGGCAGAGAGGGCGCGTGATCGACGTCAATCTGACGAAAGAAATGCAGCAGTCCTTTCTGGACTACTCCATGTCGGTCATCGTGCAGCGGGCTCTTCCCGATGTACGGGATGGCCTGAAGCCCGTCCATCGGCGAATTCTCTATACCATGTACGAGAATACCCTCTGGCCGGAAAAGCCCTATCGTAAGTGCGCCGATACCGTAGGCGCAGTGCTGGGCCGCTATCACCCTCACGGTGACGCTTCCGTGTATGACGCCATGGTGCGTCTGGCCCAGGACTTTTCTCAGCGGTATATGCTGGTAGATGGCCACGGAAACTTCGGTTCGGTGGATGGGGATCCCCCTGCCGCCTATCGATATACCGAAGCGAAGATGAATAAGCTTTCCGTTGCCATGCTGGACGATATCGATAAGGACACGGTGGACTTTAACCCCAACTATGACGACCGTTTGAAGGAGCCCTCCGTGCTTCCCTGCCATTTTCCCAACATTCTGGTAAACGGTTCTACCGGTATCGCCGTGGGTATGGCCACCAATATTCCCCCTCACAATCTGGGCGAGGTCATTGACGGCGTGTGCTGCCTGATCGACAACCCCGAGGCCACTCTGGAAGAACTGATGGAGCATATCAAGGGGCCGGATTTCCCCACCGGCGGCGTAGTCATGGGCCGCAGCGGAATTCGGGCGGCTTATGCCACCGGCCGGGGCAAGATCACCGTGCGGGCCAGGGCGGAGATCGAGGAAAATGAAAAAACCGGGCGCTCCAAGATCATCGTAACGGAGCTGCCTTATCAGGTCAATAAGGCAAGGTTGATTGAAAATATCGCCGATCTGGTCAAGGAAAAGCGGATCGAGGGCATTTCCAATGTGGACGACCATTCCGACCGCAACGGCATGCATATCGTGATCGACGTGAAGCGGGACGCTTCTCCCCAGATCGTGTTGAACCATCTCTACTCCTTTACCCAGCTGCAAACCACCTTTGGCGTGATCATGCTGGCCATTGTAGGCGGTCGTCCGGCCATTCTGAATCTCCGGCAGATTCTGGAGGAGTATATCAAATTCCAGTCCGAGGTCATTTTCCGCCGGACTCAGTTTGATCTGAAAAAGGCCCAGGAGCGCGCCCACATTCTGGAAGGTCTGAAAAAAGCCATTGACATTGTGGACGAGATCATTGAGACGATCCGCGGCTGTAAGGGCGGCAGACCGGAAGCAAAGCAGGCCTTGATGGAGCGCTTTGATTTTGACGACGTGCAGGCAGACGCCATCTGCCGGTTCCAGTTGGGGCAGCTTGCCGGGCTGGAAATTTTGAAGATCGAAACCGAGCTGAACGAGCTTCACGAGAAAATCGCCGATCTGAGCGATATTTTGCAAAGCGAAGCACGCCGTCTGGCCATCGTCAAGGATGAGGCGTTGGATATGAAAAAGCGGTTCAGCGATGAGCGCCGTACCGAGATCGCCGCCATCAGCGGCGAGGTGGATATTGAAGATCTGATCCCCGAAGAGGAATGCGTGCTCACCCTGACAAATTACGGCTATGTGAAGCGTCAGAAAATGGATACTTACCACACCCAGAAGCGTGGCGGCAGAGGTGTGGCAGGTATGAACCGCCGGGATGAGGATGTGGCCACCGAGTTGTTTGTCACCGGAAGCCACGATTATGTCATGTTCTTCTCCGATCTGGGCAGGGTCTATAAATTAAAATGCTATGAGGTGCCGGAGGGCAGCCGCCAAAGCCGCGGTATGAATATCAAGAACCTGCTGCCTCTCCAGCCCGAGGAAAAGATCACCTCCATGATCCGGGTCACGGAATTTGACAGTGAGAAATTCCTGGTAATGGTAACAAAGAACGGCATCATTAAGAGAACAAGGCTTTCCGCCTATGATACGGCCCGAAAGGGCGGCTTGATCGCCATCGATCTGGATGAGGGCGATACCCTGAGCTGGGTGCGGGTCACAGACGGCGCATCCGATCTGCTGGTGGCCACCAAAAAGGGTATGGCCATTCGGTTCCATGAAACCGGCGTTCGTGAGCTGAGCCGTACCGCCAGAGGCGTCAAGGTCATGAAGCTCCAGAAGGACGACTGCATTGTGGGTATGTCCGTGCTGCGGGAGGGCGGCCTGGTGCTCACCGTTACCGAAACAGGCTATGGCAGGCTGTCCAGCCCTGAAAACTACAGGCTGCAAAAGCGGGGCGGCAAGGGTCTGCGGAACTATCACACCGAAAAATTCGGCGATGTAGCCGGAATCAAGGTGGTAGACGCAGAGGACGATGACGTGATCCTCATTTCCGAGGACGGCATCATCATTCGGATTCAGGCGGATTCCATCCGGGTCTGTGCCCGGCCCAGCAAGGGCGTCCGGGTCATGAAGCTGCAGGAGGGCAGCAAGGTGGTGACCCTGGCCAGAGCTCCCCATGAGGAAGACGAAGTGGACGATGTGGAGATTGAAGACGACGGCTCTGCCGAGGAGGGCGCCGATACCCCCGATGAACCGGAAGAGCTGGACGAAGCCGTAGAGAACGAAGACGGCGAAGAAGAATAAAAAACCGGGAATAGGAGATCCCCCGGCAGTGCACGGAAAGCACTGCCGGGGGATCTTGTTTTCTTGTGTGAACACGCCCTGGATGTTTTAGCCTACCGCCGCTCCGGAGGAAGCAGCGTTAGGATCGGAAAAGTCAGGCAATTCGCCGGTTGCCTCAAAGACGATCCTGCACAGCGCCATAGCCCGCTCCCGGTAGATCAGCACCACCTGCTGAGAGGAGGAAAGAACACCGTCGTTGCTGTCCCCCGCCTCTTCCCGAATGGCGGCGATCCGATCATCAACCCCGGTTTCCCACTCTACCTGTTCCTTTTGCAGGGCGGATTTTTCCTCCTCCGATGTGTGCTCCAGCGCCTCCGGATAAACGGTATCGATCAGATCCCGCCAACGCCTGGCAGCCTCATTGCAGGCCTGGCGCATCATGGAGAAGGAGGAGGCCAAAGAATAGTCTTTATCGTATTGCTTATCAATAGGATTTTGGGAGAAAAGATCCTCAAAGGAACCTTCCTCCATGCCGCTGGGGGTGGAGATCAGATCCTCCGCCGGAGTAAACCGGGAGCTTTCCGGTTCCGGTGTGGCGGAAACAGCGCTGCTGGAGCTTTCCGGCAGGGTAGAGCTCTCCGGCTCTTTGTTTTCACAAGCGGCAAGGCTCAGCGCCATGGCGGCACAAAGCCCAATGCAAAGCCATTTTTTCAAATATTTCATAAGTGGATACCTCCTGTAAAATGTAACGGCATGGTGCCGCACGGGATTTATTGTTCTTTGTTTGCGGTTCGTTTGGGGCAGGAGATTGCTAATGTATAGATTATCGTGTACCATTCTATAGGGCCGTGAATCCCTGCAAAGACAACGGACCGTCCGGAGGCCGGTCCCTACATTTGGTTGACCTTTAACCTATACTTTCCACTTGCACTCGCTGTCATTCTGAGGCGTGAAAACGCCGAAGAATCTCGACTATATCTTAATCAGCGGGTACAAAGCCCTTTTGCTCGTTAGTCACTTCTATTCGAGATTCCTCGTTTCACCCGGAATGACAGTGACGAAGGATCTCGGTTATTGCTTACCGGCGGGTATAAGGCCTTTTTTATGCGCAGGTTACTGCTAGCTGA
>CAMVYG010000099.1 GCA_947171615.1 uncultured Clostridia bacterium | reverse complement strand
AGTGTGGAGGTATTGGCGTTGAACAGCTGCAAGGAGGTTCCTTTGACGATTCGCAGCCGGTTTTCAATGTTCTTTATGTCGCAGCAGGTATCTTTCAGAAAGCGGAACCGTCCTGAATCAGCGGCAAATCGAATCTCCTCTTCGCTGAGAAGCCGCTTGTAAGGATAGGGGCATTCGTAAAGCCCCAGGGGGATATTGGGGTTGATTTTATCCAGAAGGTATTTTAAGTTTTCTATCCAGACAGAGGCGCTGTTTTTGTGGAAGTCCATGCGGTTCGTGATCATCACTACTGCGTCCACGCCTGTTTGGGCGATGGCATTCAGCTCGTCAGCCTGGTCATCGATGTCATAAGAGATATGCCCGGAAGCAATTACGGGAATGGAGGCATGCTTTTTCACAAACTCCGCAATGCTCAGACGCTCCTTCAGACTTAAAAAGAACATCTCGCTTGACTGGCAAACGGCGAATAGCCCATTTGCGCCGTTTTCTTCATACCAGTGGATCAGCCGCTCCAAAGACGGATAATCAACTTTTCCGGTATCGGTGAAGGGGGTAAGCATGACGGGCCACATTGCTGCGTGATTTGAATTTGTATTCATAGTGTTTCTCCTTTTTTCACAATAGCTGGTTATACCAGATTGACCGGGCGTCCCTTCAGGAAAGCGGCAAGGTTTTCCACGGCAATATCCATCAGACGGGTTCTTGCTTCCAGGCTGGCCCAGGCCATATGCGGTGTGATGATGCAGTTTGACGCGGTAAGTAAGGGGTTTTCTGTGCAGATCGGTTCACGGCTGGCAACGTCTACCGCCGCACCGCCGACTTTCCCGCTTTTTAAGGCGTCTGCCAGCGCTTTTTCATTGATCAGCGGGCCCCGGGCAGTGTTCAGGAGCAGAACGCCGTCTTTCATTTTGGAAATGCTTTCGGCGTCGATCAAATCTTGGTTTTCCTCTGTGAGGGGACAGTGAAGAGTGATGATATCGCTGCTTTGCAGCAATTCTTCCAGTTCGGCGCCTTCCACCTCTAATTCACTTTTTTGAAAAGAGCGGCTGTAAACCAGCACCTTCATGCCAAAAGCCAGAGCGATCCGTGCAACGGCTTTCCCAATTCGTCCAAAGCCGATGATCCCCATGGTTTTTCCCGCCAATTCCTTTTGCGGTGTCAGCCAGTAGCAAAAGTCTGCGCATTGTTCCCATCCGCCTGCATGGACGCTGGTGCTGTGATTTCCGACCTGATGGCACAATTCCAGCAGAAGCGCAAAGGTGTACTGAGCTACTGTGTCAGTGCCATAGGAGGGAATATTGGTGACAAGGATCCCTCTTTCTTTGGCAGCGGCTGTATCTACCACGTTGTACCCGGTTGCCAATACGCCAATATAGCGAAGGCTTGGGCAGGCATCCATTGTTGCCCGGCTGATGGGCGTTTTATTGGTCAAGACGATGGAGGCCTCTCCAATACGCGCTGTAATGTCCTCGGCGGAGGTTCTGTCGTACACGGTTACTTCTCCGAGAAGCTCCAGGCCTCTCCAGCTCAAGTCCCCGGGGTTCAGGGTATATCCATCTAAAACTACAATTTTATTCATCTTATAAATCCCTTTTTAAGTTTTGCAGTAGGTGATTTTTGGTTCGTCATTTTCGGTCAATTTCCGCTTGGTGATCATGATCTCCGATACGTTTGGCCCCCGCTGACCGTCCTGTACAGAAAGCCGCAGGGTAAGGCTTCCACTCTTGTAAGCGTTCCGGGGGATTTTCAGAGAAACGGTACAAAAGCTCTGGTCTATATGGATCGGATCATGCAGAGAAATTTCCCCAGCTTCTCCGGCGTTCAGAGAAAGATCTATCGTATGATACCGGCCGTAAGTTGCCCGGTACCAGTAATCGGAATCCGGATCAAGATTCCGGTATGTGACCACCAGTGGTTTTTGGTAGAGGGTGTACACGTTAGTGCGCCAGGCCAACGGAACGTCTTCCTCTCTGTAAGGCGATTGCAGCAGGAACGAAGGGAGAGGGGCGTCCAAATAGGCGGGATCATTTTTGTGGTTCGGAATTCCGTTCATCCGTTCCCAGCAGCCGTTGAAGCTTTCAAAGCTGTCATAAAATCCTCCGGGGCCGGGGTCGGTGCGATGGAGCAATTCGTAAACTGCGGCCCGCCTTTCATCGGAAGTGTTCAGGGCACGGGCCTGTGCCAGGCAGTGCAGTATGTAGCGGGAGTCGTTGAGCGGAACATACAGTGAATCCACATATGCGCCGCGCTCGTAATCTGCTGCATGGTGGCGGGTGACGGTGAGCTGCGCTCCGATGTGCTCAAACAGCAGATCGGCCAGTTCTTCAATGCGGGCGCTCCATTCCGTGCGGATCGGTTCTGATTTTGCCCGTTTCAAAATAGCTTCTGCCGCTGCGATGGACTTGTCCACATCGTTGCCGATGCCTTCAGAAAGCCGATGGTACGCTTCTTTTTCCAGGAATTGCTCATAGAGATACCGTTCCTGCTGATACCGGTCAAAATAGGCGCGGATCAATCCCATTTCAAAGCGGTAGTTATTTTTGGCATAATAACCGACCTGTGTTTCCAGGGCAGTCCATTGACAGAAGGTTTTCCCTATTGCGGCGTTCAACGCAATAGGCCCCTGAAGATTTTCCTCCTGAGATAAAAAACCTTGGGCGATCTCGTCCCGCAGCTTCCAGTCAATGAACAAACCGGCGTAATCACGCAGAGTATCAACGGCCGGCGTACTGCTGTCCCATTCCTGATCCAGCCAGACGAACTTGTTCACATCATCGTTGATGCCCTCGGAATATGCGATGCTGCCGCAGAAAAACTCCTGATACAGGTTGTGAATGTTCTTTTCCTGTAAGGGCCGGGGAATCGTACATTCCCGGCCTAAGGTCAGGGCCATGGCCAGATCCCATTGGGGAACCGGATATTGAGAGCGAAGGGTATGGGTAATATCCGGATAATTGCGAATGGGATAACAGGAGGGGATCCTGCTGCGCAGTACCTGTGCGGAATCTCTTTCCCACGGGGCAAACACCACTCCATACAGCCATTTCGGCCTGCGCTCCACCTGGGCGTAAAACTCCTCTACCCATTCCACAGAGGGAGTGCTTGTCTGGGGGGAGATCCAGAGCTTTCCCTCCGGATGGTATTCGTGAAGGAGCGCGGCGACACGCTCCGACCAGGAAAACAGAGGGCCGGGCGTCAAAGCGCCTGGGTCTCCTCCGGGAATGAAAACATGGTCAAGGTAGGGGATCGCGCCGAACACTTCTCTGCATTCGCGCTCCTCCCGGGCTATGGTTTCTGAATCACTGTAATTCTTTCCCATATTGGGATACCAGAGCCAGGTTTCGATCCCATAGGAGTGGATGGTTTCCGAGAGAAAGCACATCATTTCCATAGGATCTGTTTTCATTAAAGCATTGTTTTCCTCATCGTCTGTACACGGCGGGAGAAGTTCAATTCCGTTTGCGCCGAAAAGCACCAGCTCCCGAATATACTGCTCATACAGTTCCGGCGTCCATGCGTCATAGGCGTTGGTTTTAGGACGGTATCCCAGCTGATGTCCGCGAACGGGGAATTGGGGCGTATAACTTTTTGCAAAATCAGCAGGCAGAGAAAATTCGCCTTTGTCCCATTTCATAGTGCGTAAAAGCCGCCCCACTCCGTATATACAGCCTCTGGGATCGGCGCCGATCACGGCGGCTCTGCTTCCATCTATAAGGATTCGGTATCCTTCTTTTCCCGGCGTTGTAAGAGAACCTGCGAGATTTTCCAATTCCTGCGGTACGCTGCACCCTACATAGCAATACGATTCCTTGAGGGAACCGTCGGCTATCGTGGGAAGATGAATCCCGGTTCTTTTTTCAATCTCTTCGCTCAGCACCTGCGCCGCTTTTTTCTCTACGGCAGAGGCGTCAGGGGAGATCAAAATGCTTGCTTTGGAAAAATTTATATCATTGTTCATTGCAAAACCCTCTTCCTTATGCTACCCGCACTTTAATAACAAGCTTGAATGATTCCGGATCTTCCGCAATGCAGCAGGGCTTATGAGCATCCTCTGGAAAAAGGACAACGAACTCTCCGGGATAGAGGATAAGGGGGACGCTGCGGCGGCCGTCCTTATAAAAGCCGATATCCTTTTCTGCGTCAAATCCAGAAGACGCGGAAAGCTCCGAAGTGTTTGCAACAAAAATTTTTTCGCTGTGTTTGAGGATCACCTGAATATCCGCATACCTTTGGTGCGCCTCGTACTGGACCTGCTCCGGATTTTTCAATTCTACCGGGTTTGCAAAGGCGTATACCTCCTGCCCGGCGATCTCAAATCTTTCCTCGGTGACTTCGGTAAGGTTCAGCGTTTGTAAAAATTGGAAAGCCTTTTTGAAATTCTCACTGAGGTCTTCATAGCGTCCTGCGTTTGTAAGATTGTCATAGATCATATGTTTTCCCTCCTGACTGTTATTTGTATCACATCTTCACCGCATCGACAATGCAGTGAAGATGAAAAGAGGACAGTACCTTCAGGCCCATTCCCAGCTCGAAATCGGAATCTGCGGCCAACTTTCGGCCCTGCTCTGTAAAATAGATCTGAAGCACTTCCAGGAACGCCGGGTCAAATTGACTTTTGTGCAGTTTTATTGCTTCGAATTGGCGGGGCAAATGATTGCTTACATCAATGACGGTATTGGGATGGGAAGTAAAATAGAAGGCGATTTTCTCAGCGTTAAAGGAAAGGTTTTTCTTTCCCCTGGGCAAATGACTGTTCCCACTTAACAGAAAGGCCTGAGCCGCCGCCAAGCCTGTTTTTCGGTGATCTGAGTGTGCCTCGTAGCACATCCAGGGGTCAGGGGCGAAAACGCAGTCCGGCTGAAACTCTCGAATGATCTCTATGATTTTCAACGCCACTTCTTCCGGCTGCTCGCTGAAATTGTCGGGCAGCCCCAGGCTGTAAAAATGGGAAGCCCCTAAGCTGCGTCCCGCTTCCTTCAGCTCCAGGCCACGAATAGCGGCAGTTTCCTCTGGAGTACATTCCTCGATCCCCAAATCTCCGTTGGTAACGGTAAGATAAGCGATTTCTGCTCCGCTGTCAGCCAGCTTGGCGATCACAGCTCCGGCGCCGACCTCGTTATCGTCTGGGTGAGGCTGAATGCACAAAACTCGTTTCGATGGAAAAAGATCCGGGATTTTTATAGCCTGATGATATTGCTTTTCGGCTTCTGTCATAAAAACACTTCCAATCACAAATTCAGAATCCTGAAGATTCCGGCAATATGAATAAAACATACTGTATAAGTAAGCGAAAAGCAACCATTTGTCCCAAAATAGAACAGAATTACTTTTTGGGATACCAGAAATGAAACAAAGTCAGATTTTGGAACATGTGAAATTTTACTTTTGGGAACAAGAGTGCCTTTTTGGTAATTGACTGCAACAATAGCCAAATCTATAATGGGGTCATCAAATAGTTTTGTGACTTTTTTCGATCTTCGGGAACAGGTTGCAAGATGAGAAAGGAAAAACAGAATGAGTATGAATACCTTATGGTTGGCTGTTCCGAAGAATTGGGAGCTTTCCCCTGGCTGCGGCCGCAGCATCGATCCGGTGTTTGCTGAGGAAATTCAGGATCGAAGACTTCACTGGAGCGTATCTGATACTCGTATCGCAGCTGTAGACGCCTGGGGGCGCGTGACCGCCATGGCAGAGGGCAGCGTGGAAATTACAGCGTCCTGTGTGGCAGATCCTTCTGTTACAGCCACCTGCCAGCTGACCGTTCGCAAATCGCCCACTGCCCTGCCGCAGATACATAGAAAAGAATATGATGGCGTCAGCTCAATGGAAAGCTCTGTTTCTCAAAAAATGGTGGATCGATGGTCCTGGGAGGAAGCGGAGGCGGCAATACCCCGAAAAATCCTGGATTCCCTTCGGCCTGGAGGGGACTTGTTCCAAAAGGTCGTCACCCCGGATGGCGCCATTTGGAACATTACAGAGTACGGCGTTCGTCGGGATGATCAGAGTGAAGCGCTTGAACGGGACCGGAGCATGCGCCTTATGGGAAATCGATACTTCTATGATGTGGACAGTCCCGTTTTGGGAATCTGTTCAGACGGTGAATCGGGGATCTGGGCGGCCACCGAGCATGGAGTCACCCATATTCATGTAAAACAAATCGGAGCAGAAGAAAAGGCGGATATCTTAAATGAGATCACCCAGCGCCATGTCTGCCGCAGAGGAGCGGTTACGGAAGCGGCGTACAGAAACGGAAAATGGGTTCCTTTAGAAAATGATAATGACGGACTTTGGACTGCTATGTACGCCGCGGGAGAGCTGTTCCATTATGCGGTGCTCCGGGACGAAGGAGCAGACCCCGAAAAGCTTCGTACTGTAAGGAAGGCTGCGGTTCAGTCCAGCGAGGAAATGCTGCTTCTGGCAAACATTCCCTGCCGTACCGGCACCACAGAGGCTAAGATACATTATCAAACGGTTTATTCCGGCAGCAGAGGATTCGGTAAGTCCGCTCTGAAAAAAGACGGCAACGGTTCCCTGCCTATCCCGCAGAAAAGTCCTGCCCACCGGGAAACGATAGGGGAAAAGAACCCTTTCTATCCAGCGGATTGGATAGAAACTCAAAATGACGGGGAATTGGAGAGCCGTACCCGGTGGCTGGCTGGTTTTCCGGCCCGCAATTACCTTTTGAGGGGGCTGGAGCCGGAATGCCCAGAGGATTACAAATTTGACGAGGGCATTTATTATTGCATACAGCCTGGCGGAAAGGCCGTTTCAAAAACCGGAAAGGAACGGGAGCAAACTCTTATCAACGGTGACTATAACCAGGATCTCTGTGTAGACGCAGGGGAAGAGCTGCCTCCACGGCTTATGCATTTGATCAGCGATACGATCAATCCGAAAACCGGAAAACCCTTTGGCAAAGAGGACGTGATCTATAAAGGAGACGCCAGCTTAGACGAGATCATCGGTCACCTGTTCTTTTATAAAATAGCCTATGATGTTCTTGGCCCGGAAGATCCGAAGATCAAAGAGATCCTTGTTTCCACCATACGTAATCTGGCGCAGCACTTTTCCGATAATAATTACATGCTGATAGATGCTTCCGGTCAGCCCTGTACCTGGGGAAAGGCTTCACGAGAGTATTTCTATTCTCCATCAGGCTCGATCAACGCTACGCTGGCAGGCGCGGTACTGCTGTGTGTATTCAAGACGGCGGCTTATATGACCGGCGAAGAAAAATGGGAAAACGAGTACCGCCTGGCTGCCGGGGAAGAGCCGTATCAGTATGCCGATATCATGACACAGTATTGGGATAGAGATGCTGAGTGCATCCAAAACTATATTGACAGCGCCCCCGAGTTAGTAAGCGAAAAAATCAAGGAAGACGAAACATTCCAGGAATTGGTACAGTTAAATAATTTAAATTACTCTGATGAAGAGATGGCCATGCTGTGTTTTTATCTGCTGTTTCAGATGGAAACCGAGGAAGAGCTGCTTTCAAAATATCGCCTGGCTCTTGATTCCTGGTGGAGATCCATGCAGTACAGTGAAAATCCCCTTTGGTATTTCATGTATCAGCTGTTCCACCCGGAAGAGGTACAGACCGATGCTTACGGAAACAGAATGGTCGATACTGCGGCCTGGTCTTTGGGGCGTCATCCGATGGATCTGCGGCGCTGGTGCGCTACCAGCAGCAGGCGGGATGATGTGGAGTCCATTTCACTGGCCGGTCAGTTAGGCTGGGGTTCGGAATCCCGCTATGAACTGTGCTATAAAAAATTGGACGAGCCCTTCCCGGAAGAAGCTTTCCAGAATCCCCAGGATCCCCGGTATGCCGAGGCCATCCTTGCTCATTTAAGGAAAATTAAGGAAAACCTTACGATCGCTGCGCCGGACGAAAGATCGCTTCACAAGTTCAACCGTACCTCATTTATTCTTTGGGGTAAAGAAAATTCAGAATACTATAACCCCATGATGATGGAG
>CAMVYG010000098.1 GCA_947171615.1 uncultured Clostridia bacterium | reverse complement strand
CTGAAGCACGCAGTGCTTCCCTTTTGCTTCGCAAAAGTACCGCCTTTCTCAAAAATGCTTTATGATAAAATGATCGGAGATATCTGTCGGAAGTCAGGGAACACCCTGAAAAAAGTTTTTTCTTTGTCTGGAAAAAGCCTGCCGTAAGGCGGCTTTGAGGGAAAGTGGAGGACGAGATGGAAAGCAAGCTGTGCATGAATTGCTTTGCCGGCTACCGTCCGGAGGAGGGCGAGATTTGTCCTGTGTGCGGATGGGACAATGGAAAAGCTCAAATCCAGGGCGGGCTTCGGTACCATACGGAGCTTGCCGCCCGGTATGTGATCGGGCGTGTCAAGGCAATTAACGGAGAAGGCATAACCTATGCGGCTCTGGATCGCACCACAAAGCGTGTGGTGGAGATCCGAGAGTTTTTTCCTGCGTCTTTAGCTTCCCGGCGCCCAGACGATCAGAGCGTTATGCCCGTATCGGGGTGCGAGGTGGAATTTGAGCGTCAGTTGCAGGATTTTGTGCAGCTTTCCAAGGGCGTCAGCCGTTTGCGGGAATTAACTGTGGTCGTTTCCGTACTGGATATTTTTGAAGAGAATTATACAGCCTATGCTGTTTATGAATACATACCGGCTCTTTCCTTACGGCGTTATGTGGAAAACGCAGGGGGAAGTCTTAGCTGGAATGAGACAAACCGGATCTTTATGCCGGTTTTGACAGCTCTGGGACTCATGAATTCCCTGGGGATCTCTCATCTGGGAATATCGCCTGATACGCTGCGTGTTACAAAAAGCGGGGCGCTTTTTATCAGCGGTTTTTCCATTGCATCGATCCGCCAGGTTGGTTCTCCTTTAGCGGCGGAGCTGTTTTCCGGCTGTGCCGCACTTGAACAGTACAGTGAAAAAGCGGTTTGCGGCGAGGCAAGCGATGTATACGGCCTGGCGGCTTCCATGCTGTTTGCTTTGACGGGGCATCTGCCTCAGGAGGCTCCGGAGCGCCTGCATGATCAGCGTCTGATGATTTCCAAAGAGGTTTTGAAATCATTGCCTCCATTTGCTGTTACAGCAATCGCTAATGCCCTGCAGGTGAAGCCCAATGTGCGTACTGCCAGCTTTGAACGGTTCAAAACGGAGCTTTCCGCGGCTCCTGCTATCGTGAACGAGGTGGACCAAACCGAGGCGATCCGCCGGCTTCCTCCCATTGATATGGATCTTCCGCAGAATAAGGGCCTTCCGCCTGCGGTATGGCTGATCGGCTCCTGTGTGATCACGCTGGTGGCGCTGGTTATTGTGGCCACTATGTGGCTGGGGGACGCCGGTATGTCTATCGGTGATATTCAGAAAATTTTTGATCACGGCAGCGCATCTGAAGAAGCGCTGGTTGTCCCCAATCTGGTCAATCAGAGCTATGATGATTGGGTCAAAAAGGTGGGACACGGGGAATGTGACTTTAAGCTGAAGGTTTCTGACCGCATCTTCAGTGAAACGGTGGAAGAGGGCAATATCATCAGCCAAAGCCCTTTCCAGGGAGAGTCCATTGCCCAGGGCGATACGGTATTGGTAACGGTGAGCAAGGGCAGCCCTACCAGAACGCTTCCGGCGATTCAGGGCATCAGCTTTGCCGATCTGCAAAAGCTTCTGGTTAAGAACGGTTTCACTCCGGTGCAGGAGGAGGAAGCCAGCGAGGACGTAGAACCCGGTTATGTGATCCGCTATAAGGACCATGAGGAAGGGGAGTCTCTGGATTACGGCTCTACCATCACGGTGATCGTAAGTTCCGGCCCGGAAGGGCAGGCAGGCGGTTAGCGCGTGCGTAATATCTGCCATAGCCTGTCTCCAGGTTAGCTGTTATAAAAAAGGGGAGAGCGCTTGTGCCGAATGTTTCAGAAAAAAAGAAAAAGCTGCTCTGCCTTCTTCAAATTTTACTTTCCGAAACCGATTCGGAGCATACCATTACTCTGCCTGAAATATTGCAAAGGCTGGAGAGCATGGGGATTCCGGCGGAGCGGAAAAGCATTTATGACGATATTGAAACCCTGCGCAGCGCGGGAGTGATGATCGGCACCAGAAAAAGAAAAACCTATCAGTATTTTGTGGAACGCCGCACTTTTTCCGTGGAAGACCTTCAAATGATTGCCGGAGCAATAAGGTCTGCCCCTTTTATTCCACAGGAACAGGCGGAGAAGCTTCTTTCAAAGCTGGGAATTTTATGCAGCTCTCATCAAGTGGAAGAGTTGAGTCGGGAGATTTTTGCAGTCGAAGAATCGGGGCCTGCGAAAAACTGCGTGTTTTCAACAGTACAGCTTCTATGCCGGGCCATTTCAGAAAATCGAAAGGTGCAGTTTATCTTGCGGAAGTGGCAGTTGACGCCGCAGGGTAAGCCAGCCTATACCGCGGAGGCCAAAGCAAAGCCTGTTTCGGTCAGTCCATGGAAAATTCTCACAGAGCGCGGGCATTGTGAACTCCTGGGCAGTACGGAAGAAGGAACTGCCATGCGTGTTCCTTTAGCAGCGCTGGAGGGATTGGAGCTTCTTTCTGAGGAAAGGCAGGCAATCTCAGAAGCTTCTGAGGCGGCGGAGCAGGGGAAAAAGGCAGAAAAGATCATTTTGGAGTTTTCTTCGGAGCAGCTTTCAGCAGTAGCGGAACGCTTCGGCTCCAATATTACGGTGGAATCGGCCGGAAAGAATAAGCTGCGTGCGGCCTTAAAGATAGAGAATTCTTCCGGGCTTTTTGACTGGCTGTTTTCCCATGGCCCGGAAATTCGCCTGACAGCGCCGAAAAAGCTGGTCGAGCAGTTTCGCGAAAGGACAAAAAGCCTTGCGAAGCTTTATAAATCCTGATTCCTTACAGCTTTTCCAAAGAAAATGCGGAAGTTCATATTTGATTGTTTTTTTTGAGGCAGGCCTTTGCTTTGAGCAGGCTTGCCTTCTTTTTGTTCGGCCCTGCGGTCAGTGCTTCGGCAGAGCATGTAGTAGCCCGATCCGAAAAAGAGACTGCATACCAGTGTTTCCAGGCCAATCTGAAAAAACAGGTTGGAAAATGTTATGTTGTGCAGCAGATATCGTCCCAGAGTAACGGAAAGCACCGCCCACAACAGGGGAAGCAGAATATGCTGGCTCCGGGAACTGTGTACATTTGTTACCTTTAGTAATCTGCGAAGGCTTAGGGCGGCATTGAAGATGGTGCTGAAGAATAAAATACACACATAGCTTTCCATGCCGAAAAAACGCAGAAAGCAGAGAATCAGGATCACGCGGATCAGGGAATCGGAGAAATTGTATTTCATGGAATTAAATTGTTCGTCCATTCCCTTTAAAAGACTGTCTACTACCACATCCAGATAAATCAGGGGCACGATGGGGGCCAGCACCTGCAGGTATTTCCCGGCAGCCGCGCTGTGATAAAAGGCGTTTCCCCAGCCGTCTCCAAACGCGATAAAAACAGCGGCGAAAAACATGCCGAAGGCCAAGGCGGAGCGGATGGATTTTCCTGTGATATAAGCTACCTCTCGGCGGTGGCCCAGTTCTCTTTCCTTGGAGATTTTAGGGATCAGAAGGGATGCGAAGGAGGTAAGAAAGGAAGAGGGAAAATACAGCATAGGCATTGCCATGCCCTGTAAAAGCCCATATTGAGAAAGAGACTGGGAATAGCTCAGTCCGAATTTCCGCAGTTCTTGGGGAATCAAAAGATTTTCTCCGGTATTCAAAAGGCTTTTTGCCGCGGAGCTCAGCGTACAGGGCAGAGCAATGTGCGAAAGTCCTTTTAAAACGCCCTTTCCTTGTTTTCTTTCCTTTGGGGTATTCTTTTTCAAGCTGTGCCGGTAGGCGGACCAGCTTACCAGAAAAGAAACGGCTTCGCCCAGAGTGGAAGCGGCCATAGCGGCAAAGCAGGCTGCTTCAATGCTCTGCGGGGCAAAATGCCAGAAAAGATATACGGTGGCAAGGATGGTCAGAATCTGTTCCAGCGTGTCTGAAGCCGCTGTGGAGAGAGATTCATCTACCGCCAGGAAGTAGCCCTTCATGCAGGTACACATGGACATGAAGGGAAGGCCTACCCCCAGAATGCGCAGGCAGGGAGCGGCCAGGCGGTTTCCTAAAAAGGTGAGAGCCGCAAAATCGGATAAAAAGAAAAGACAAAGGGAGATGGCAGAGCTGATCGACAGGCAAAAGGCAAAACATCTGGCCACTGTGGAGCGTATGGTCTCCCGGCATCCGGCAGCAATGGCGGCTGACACCATGCGGGTCACGGCAAGGCTGATCCCAGAGGTGGAGAGGGTAACGGTGAGCATGAAAATGGAGAAGATCAGCTGGTATAGTCCCATGCCTTCTGAGCCGATTTTCTGGGAGAGATAGGAGCGATACCCCATATTGGTGACGCGGAGGAATAGGGATACCGCGGTGAGGATCGCGCCCTGAAGAAAAAATTTCTGCTTTGTCATGTTCTCATGTCCTTATCTGTAAAATGCAGCGCTTAGCTTAGAGGATCCACGGTGCGGCGGCTTTCCCGACTTGAAAGCTTACAGCAGGTGTGTTACAATCAATGGTATCAACGTTTATAAGAAAGAGAGAATCTATATGAGTGAGAACTGGACCGAAGTAAAAATTGAGATCCCCACAGACCAAATAGATCTGGCGGGAGCCATTGCGAACATGGTGGTGCCTTACGGTATTTATATTGAGGACTACTCCAATTTAGAAGCGGAGGCCATGGAGATCGCCCATATTGATTTGATCGATGAGGAGCTTCTTCAAAAGGACAGAAGCAAAGCCGTGATCCATGTGTACATCAGCCCCGAGGCAAATCCGGCCGAAGCCATTTCTTTTTTGGAGGAGCGGTATCAGGCAGAGAAGATCCCCCATGAAATTACCTGCGCTTCCTGTGCAAAGGAAGACTGGATCAACAACTGGAAGAAGTATTTTAAGCCGATCCCGGTAGGAGAAAAGCTTTTGATCCGTCCTGTGTGGGAGGAAGAATTTGATTCCATGGGCCGCACGGTGCTGGATCTGGAGCCGGGCCTTGCCTTTGGCACCGGCACCCATGAAACCACCCGGCTTTGCCTGGAGCTGCTGGAGCGCTATATTACACCGGGCTGCGATTTTCTGGATATGGGCTGCGGCAGCGGCATTTTATCTGTGGCAGCTTTGCTTTTAGGGGCAAAAAGCGCCGTTGGCATAGATATCGATCCCCTTGCTGTGAAAACAGCGGTGGAAAATGCGGAAACTAACAGGGTAGCAGATCGCTTTACAGGCATTTGTGGAAATCTTACGGAAAAGCTTGCGGGCAATTCTGCTGTGCCGCAAAAGTATCAGGTAGTTGCCGCCAATATTGTGGCGGATATCGTGATCCAGCTTAGCAAGGATGCACCTCAATTCCTGGAGAAAGACAGTGTATACATCGTCAGCGGCATTATCGATTCCCGGGAACAGGACGTGTTGGACGCACTGGCAGGTACTTTTACAGTGATCGAGCGGAAAGAGGAGCGCGGCTGGGTGGCAATGGCGTTGAAATTAAAGAAAAGCTTGTAAAGCAGAAGGTTGCTAAGGATTCAATAGGATGCCCATCACCCACGTATGGAAGATATGATTCTGGCAGTGAAACGCCGACAGGAGGACAAGCCTTATGTACTCACTTAAAACCTTGTTTCAAGATAGCAAACACAACAGTTCGCTTTTCAGTGAGGATGCTGTTCGTGCAATAGAGAGTAAAATCTATACCAAAACGGTAAAAGGGGTAGATGTTCCCTATATCGAGTGTCAGGTTCGCCATAAGGCGATCAGGCTAACACCCGAAGAAGCTGTTCGTCAGTTGTACATCTATAACCTTGTACATAACTACGGATACTCCACTGATCAGATGGAGCTGGAGCGCCATATCCATTTTGGCAGAGAAGTAAAACGAGCGGATATTGTCATCTTTGAAAAAGCCCACCCCAATATAGAATATATCATCATTGAGGTCAAGAAGCCGAAGCTGTCCGAAGGAAAGGAACAGCTTAAATCCTATTGCAACGCCACGGGTGCGACGATGGGCGTCTGGACAAACGGGCAGCAGATTTCTTTCTATCACAGAAAAGATCCCAACTACTTTGAGGACATTCCCAACATTCCTTCGGCAAACCAGAAGTTGAAGGACATTTTGACCGAGCGCTGGACGATTGATGATCTTGTAGCAAAGGACAAGCTGGTTAGCGAGAAGAAGTCCCTCAAAGGTCTAATCGAAGAGATGGAGGATGAAGTTCTTGCCAATGCTGGAGTAGATGTGTTTGAAGAAGTCTTCAAGCTGATTTATACTAAGCTCTATGATGAGATGGAAAGTGGCAGAGACCATTCCAGAACATTGGAATTTCGCAACTATGGCGACACTGACGAAGACTTAAAAACAAACATTCAAGCTCTCTTTGAGCGGGCAAAGGGGAAATGGCCCGGTGTGTTTTCCTCTGACGCAGTAATTACGCTGACTCCCTCTCATCTTGCCGTATGTGTTTCGTCCTTGCAGGATGTAAAACTGTTTAATTCCAATCTGGATGTGGTAGATGACGCTTTTGAATATCTCATGAGCAAATCTCAAAAGGGTGAGAAAGGACAATATTTTACGCCTCGTTATGTCATTGATATGTGTGTGCGTATGCTCAACCCCAAGAAAGATGAGAAGATGATCGACACGGCGGCAGG
Organism: uncultured Clostridia bacterium; assembly: GCA_947171615.1. Lineage (GTDB taxonomy): Bacteria > Bacillota > Clostridia > Oscillospirales > Acutalibacteraceae > Acutalibacter. The sequence continues at coordinate 1,345 of CAMVYG010000098.1, read as the reverse complement.
TTCCTGCGGCTTTCCCGTACATACCATTTTCTATGTCTGGAAGCAGATTTTGGCGGAGAAGGGTATTCCGCAAAGCCACCTGTTCACGACAGAAAAGAAGCCACCGGAGTGCGAAGACTATGTGCAGAAGAATGTATTTGCCATTGACTTTGATGAAAAAGCCGTCCGTGTAGCGAGAACTCTCAATCTGATTGCGGGCGATGGGCGCACCAATGTCATGCACCTGAACACATTGGACTATGAGCGCTGGGACGATGTGACAAAAGATGATGCATGGCAGGATATCTATTTTGAAGGTTGGAGCGGTCTGCGAAAAATGCGGGCAAAGAAAGATGAAAACAGGGACTTCACTTTCGATATTTTAATGGCAAACCCGCCCTTTGCGGGCGATATCAAGGAAAGCCGCATTATCTCAAAATATGAGTTGGGCAAGAATGCCAAAGGAAAGTATCAGGGCAAGGTGGGCAGAGATATTCTTTTTATAGAGCGCAATCTATCATTCCTGAAGCCCGGCGGACGCATGGCTATCGTACTGCCGCAGGGACGCTTTAACAATTCCAGTGATAAATATATCCGTGACTTTATTGCCGAACGTTGCCGTATTCTCGCAGTCGTCGGTCTGCATGGTAATGTATTCAAACCCCACACCGGCACAAAGACCTCCGTTCTCTTTGTGCAGAAGTGGGACGATACGCTCTGTCCGAAGAAAGAGGATTATCCTATCTTCTTTGCAACAATGCAGAAGCCCAGTAAGAATAATTCCGGAGATAAACTTGTCCGATTGGATGATGAGGGACATATCATTCTTGACGAACACGGTCATATGATCGTTGACCATGACCTCTACAATCACGACGGATTAACCGAGGATGGCATTGCGGAAGCCTTTGCGGAATTTGCGAAAAAGGAAGGTTTGAGTTTTTTTCAGTAAGCCCATCTGTTGAACCTTTCAATGAAGCCAAATACAAGGCTTTGATGGATGGGCTGGAATGCAGCGAAGTGATGTTAAGCACCATAGATGAAACGGAAACATTTCGATTAGATAGTGATTACTTTGCAAAACAGTATTTGATAGATGAATTATTCGTTAAAGAAAATTCCGACTTTTTTACATATTTTTCTGATCTTTCACTCACAGTCGATGCAAGTGCTTTTTATCCGGCTCTCGAACCTTATTATGGGAAAGGCACTGTTCCTTTCATTCGGGTTGCAGATGTTAAGGCTAGAATTGAATATGATGAATGTACAAGAATACCACATATGCCCGCAGGATTTTCGACTTTAAAACTATGCCATAAAGGGGATATTGTTTTAACAAAAGGAGGCAGAGTGGGAAGCGCAGGAT
>CAMVYG010000097.1 GCA_947171615.1 uncultured Clostridia bacterium | reverse complement strand
AGCGAAGGCTGTGGAAAGTACCGCCCTGTGGTACTCATGGAGCGGCGCTGTTACTACCGGCAAAAGTTCCGGCTTCTTCTGCTGCCCGTAAAGGTGCTCAAAGCCCTGTGGAATCTGCTGACTTCCCCCTACCGCCTGTACCGAATCAGGAAAAGCGGCTCCCGCCGAAATTAGCGGAGCCGCTTTTTTGTATGTGCAGAAAATAGTACCGCAGTTTATTTCTCATTGGTGCGGCCTGCCAGATAGTCTAAAGAAACATGGTACAGTTCCGCAATGCGAATTAAAATTTCCAGCCTGGGTTCCCGAGTCATGCGCTCATAATTTTGATAGGCTGTTTCCGTGATATCACAGTAAATAGCCACCTGCTGCTGTGTCAGCCCTGCGTCTTTTCTGCATTGCTTTAAACGCCGCGCCAAAATCTCCCGCACCTTTACACCACCTACATATTTCTGTTATCTTCGAGAAAAGATCTTGCTTTTGTTTTGTCAATGGTATAAAGTCCCTTTTATTCGTTGGTTCCTTCTGTTCGAGATTCTTCACTTCGTTCAGAATGACAGTGAGTACAGTGAAATAGTGCGTAAACTATAAAACGCTTGCCCTTCGCCACAAACAACGAACCGCAAACAACAAATCACCATCAATTTCCTCACAGCAGCCCGGCGACGATATCTCCCATTTCCGTACAGGAAACCTTTTTGCAGCTTGCTGCTGTGCCGCAGGCTTCCGTATAGATATCCGGAGTGCGGGCCTGCTCCAGGGCCTTGGCCGCAGCCGCCTCAATGGCGTCTGCCGCCTCCGGTTCATTCAAGGAGTAGCGCAGCATCATGGCGCCGGAAAGGATGGTAGCCAGAGGATTGGCGATATTCTGCCCGGCAATGTCCGGAGCGGAGCCGTGAATGGGCTCATACAGGCCAAAACCGCTGCCCCCCAGGCTGGCGGAGGCCAGCATGCCGATAGAGCCGCTGATCATGGATGCCTCATCAGAGAGGATATCGCCGAACATATTAGAGGTCACGATCACGTCAAACTGGGCGGGATTGCGCACCAGCTGCATGGCGCAGTTATCCACATACATGTGGCTCACCTGCACCTCGGGGTACTCTTTCGCCATTTCGTCCACGGTTTTTCTCCACAGGCGAGAGGTATCCAGCACGTTTGCCTTATCCACACTGCACAGGCGCTTGTTCCGCTTCTGGGCCATGTCAAAGGCCACCCGGGCAATGCGCTGGATCTCCGGCAGGCTGTAACGCTCCGTATCATAGGCGGAAACAACGCCGTTTTCCTCCGCGGTACCCCGGTCCCCGAAATAAATGCCACCGGTCAGTTCCCGCACCACCATGATATCCAGGCTGTCGCCGATGATCTCCTCTTTCAGGGGGGAAGCCTCCCGCAAGGGCGGGAAGATCACAGCGGGGCGGAGATTGGCGTAAAGTCCCAAAGCTTTACGGATGCCCAAAAGCCCTTTTTCCGGCCGGTTTGAGCCGGGCTGGGAATCCCACTTGGGGCCGCCTACGGCGCCCAGCAGCACAGAATCGGACTCTTTACAAATCTTTACGGTTTCCTCCGGCAAAGGAACGCCGGTGGCGTCAATGGCCGCGCCGCCCAGCAGCGCTTCCGTAAAATTCAGCTCAAACTGAAATTTTCCGGCTGCCTTTTTCAAAACCTTCAGGGTCTCGTCCACGATCTCCGGGCCGATCCCATCTCCCTTTAAGACAGCAATATCATATGTTTTCATGGAAAGTTATACTCCTTTACACTTTGATCAACTTTTCCGGTAACCGGAGTTCTCCGCAGCACCGGAACCAGAGCTTTATTTTCTGCCCGCCTTTTCACAGCGGTTGATCGCGCCGATAATTCCCTTGACGGAAGCAATGCTGATGTTGCTGTCCATTCCCACGCCAAACACGATCTGATCCTTATGGCGCAGTTGAATATAGGAAACCGCCTTGGAATCCGCGCCGGCGGATACAGCATGCTCACTGTAGGAAACAAACTCATAGTCCGTAAGGCCAATGGTGTGCAGGGCGTTAAAGAACGCATCGATGGGGCCGTTTCCTTTTCCCGACACCGCCTGGGTATTGTGATCATACCGGATGGTGCCTTCAAAATCCACTACGACTTCCCCGTTCCCGCCGTCCTCTTCAAAAATTTTATAGGTCAGCAGATGATAGGGCTCCGTTACCTCCAGATATTCCTGCCGGAAGATCTCAAACACCTCGCCCGGCGTGATCTCCCTGCCGCAGCTATCGCAGGCATGCTTGACAAGCTCTCCGAATTCCGGATGCATGGCCTTGGGCAGATCGTACCCAAAGCTCTGGCGCATGACAAAGGCCGCGCCGCCCTTGCCTGACTGGCTGTTGATCCGGATAATGGGCTCATACTGACGGCCCAGGTCTGCCGGGTCGATGGGCAGATAGGGCACCTCCCAATAGGGGGAGTTCTCCTTTTGGAGAAAACTGATTCCCTTGTTGATGGCATCCTGATGAGAACCGGAAAAAGCGGTAAATACCAGCTCTCCCGCATAAGGATGGCGCTGGTGCACCTTCATTTGGGTACATTCCTCATAAATCTTCCGAATGTGGTTCATATGGGTGAAGTCCAACTCCGGATCTACTCCCTGGGAATAGAGATTCATAGCCACATTCATGATATCCGTATTTCCCGTGCGTTCACCGTTTCCAAACAGCGTTCCCTCCACACGGTCCGCTCCGGCCATAATGCCCAACTCCGTGGCTGCCGTGCAGGTGCCCCTGTCGTTGTGAGGATGAATGCTGAGAATGGCAGAGTCCCGGTGCTTCATGTTTTTGTGGCAGTATTCCACCTGATCCGCATAGGTATTGGGGGTAGACATTTCCACCGTATTGGGAAGGTTGATAATGACCTTGTGCTCCGGGTCGGCTCCCAGCTCTTCCAGAATTCTATCGCAGATCAGCACGGAATTTTCCACTTCTGTGCCGGAAAAGCTTTCCGGAGAATACTCATAGCGAATCTTGATATCGCTTTTTGCCGTGATCTCCTCTGTCAGCTGCCGGATCAGCCTTGCCCCGCTGACGGCAATATCGATCACGCCCTCCATATCTGTGTGAAATACCACCTTCCGCTGCAAGGTGGAAGTGGAATTATAGAAGTGAACGATCACATTTTTGGCTCCGTCAATGGCTTCAAAGGTTTTGCGGATCAAATGCTCTCTGGCCTGAACCAGCACCTGCACCGTCACATCCTCCGGGATCAGGTTCTGCTCGATCAGCGCCCGCAAAATTTCATATTCCGTTTCAGAGGCGGAGGGAAAGCCTACCTCGATCTCCTTAAAGCCAATATCGCACAAAAGCTGAAAGTATTCCAGCTTTTGCTCCAGATTCATGGGGTTGACCAGCGCCTGGTTGCCGTCCCGTAGATCCACGCTGCACCAGATGGGAGCCTTTGTGATCACCTTATCCGGCCAGGTGCGATCCGGCAGGGAAATGGGCTGGAAGGGCTTATATTTTTTGTAGCCTTGGTTCATGAAGAATTCCGTCCTTTCAAATGATTTCTGCTTAAAGGCAGCTTAACTTTATCCGTTTTGTTTCAGGCACGCGCCGTAAAAAACAGCCTGGGGAACCGGAAGATTACCTCTCCGTTTTCCTGCACCGGGTACGCTTCCCTGACCTGCCGGAAGACTTCCTGGAAAAACTGCTCTCTGGCTTCCTCTGTTACCGCCGCTTCCAAATAGGGCCTGAGCCCTGTGGAGCTGTACCATTCCATAATGGCCTGATGGGAAGGCATTCTGTGCATATAAATGGTTTCCCACATGGTGAAATCGGAAGAGCATTTTGCCAGCAGGTCAAAGTATTCTTCCTGGGAAAGGGTATAAAAGCTGCGGCGGTAGGGGATCCGCTCCTGCCATTCCTCCAGGGAAACGGTACGCTGAATGATCTGATGGATCGGCTCCTGATAATTGATCGGTATCTGCACCGCCAGCGTTCCGCCGGGCTTCAAAAGCTCCATCAGCCGGGGCAAAAGCACGGGGTGATCCGGCACCCACTGCAAACAGGCATTTGAGAACACCAGGTCAAAATCGTGGGGCAGCTGATCCAGCTCGCAGCTTATGTCACACCGGGAAAATTTCAGATCCGGGTGCTCCTTTCGGGCTGTTTCGATCATGGCCTCAGAAGAATCCACCCCCCAGATCTCGGCTTCCGGAAAACGCTCCTGCAAAACAGCGGTGCTGTTTCCCGGGCCGCAGCCCACATCCAGCATCTTTCCCTCCGGCCGCTTCAGCCGGGCAGCCAGATCCCGCGCAGGCTGCGTGCGCTCCTTTTTGAATTTCAAATACTGCTGTGGATCCCAACCGGACATACATTCCACCCTTTCTTTTTTCTCTTTGCTCCCGTTTCGGAAAAAAGAAACCCCGGACACAGAAGCAATCTGCGCCCGGGGCGAAAATCCATGAAAGATTACCGCGGTACCACCCGTGTTCAGCACGGGATCACGCCCGCGCCCTTAAAAGGTCTCTGTTGAAACCTCCGGCGAGTAACGCCGCCATACGTCCTTCCCTACGGCCCATAGGCTTTCAAAAAGGAAACTCCGGGATCAGTATACACGCCGCGCCGCACACCTGCTTGCACCATGGAGAAATACAAGATCTCTCCCGCAGGCTCTCTGAAGAGCCGCTGCCGCGTCTTCTTCCCATCACAGTTTTTAGATATAGTACGCATTATAAGCGGAAAGTGGGGGTTTGTCAAGCCCCGCTAAAACAAATCGGAAAGATCGTTTACCAGCTCTTCGTTACGGGTCATGGAAATGTTGTTCAGCAGAAGCACATCCTCCGCCCCGGTTTCCGCCGCCAGCTCCGCAATGCTTCCATCGTAATAGCGGTAATCCACCACAATGACCTTGTGATAGTGGTTTGCCAAAAACGGGAGAAAAACATTGCCGAAGGATTCTTTTACCACAATGCAGGTGGGATCGTCTGCCAGATCGTGATTTACGATCTCCTCATAGGGCTGATCACCCGCGGCAAAAATCAGGTATAGCAGCTCTGAAGCATATACGCTGCCGTCTTCGATCAGGGCCTGCCCATAAGTTTCGCCATCCACGGTAGTATAGCTCAGGGAAATATCCCCTCTGGGAACATAGGCCTCCACAGTATCCGGGTTGCTTTCCATGGCTTCATTGGGAGCGTCGCTGTAAAAGCTTCCCAAAAACCCGGGGTATTCCTGTTTGTCAAACTGCGTAAGAGGTACCGGCTCTATCCCCTTCGCCTTACAGAATTCCACATACGCATAGTAAGCGCCCAGCTGCGTCCAGTGGTGGTCGGTGCGAAAATAAATATATTCCTCGGCATGAGCCCGCAGCGGATCAAACAGCGAAACGGTTTTCACAGCCGGGTTTAACCCATTGATAGAGGGATACAAATATTCTTCAATGGCCTTCCGCTGGTCGGAGCTGTTGATCTCATGCTGCTCAAGATAGCTTTCCGGCAGCATCACGCTCATACTGGTAGGAATTACCAGATCAAAAAGCGTTCTGCCCTCCAGCTGCTCCCCGGCCCGGGCAACGGTGGAAATATACTGATTGGCAAAATCTGTCACAAAATTATAGTATTCATAGCCTGTATCGCCGATCTTCAAAAGCGCGCCCAGCTGCTCCGGATCACCCGCAGGCGGTTTCCTTTCCGGCAGCGGTGTGGGTTCAGGTTCTGCCAGGGAAACGGAAACTTCCGGCCTTGATGGCGGCGGTGAAGGCTCCAACTTGGAAGAAACAGGAGCCTCCGGTTTGGAAGAAACGCCGGAACCGGCAGGGGGATTCTCCCTCTCTTTCCCGGAAAACAGGAAAAGGCACAGAACTGTGATCAAAACCAAAAGCAGCAGCAGCACCCGAAACAGACGGGACGGCCCGTTCTTTTTTGCGGAATGCCTGGGGCGTCCGGCAAACCCGTGCCGGGAAAATTTTTGTTCCATAAAAATCATCCATTCTTTTTTTCGGAATTTGTACCGGTGGCCCGGCGCTTTCGCCGCTTTCGGAAAAAATGCACGGGCAGCCAGATCAAAAGTGTCAGAAACAGCAATAACAAAATCAACAGCAACACCGTCGTAAGAGGGATAAAGTGGGAAGGGAACCACCCGCTGTTCTCCAACTCAAAAACGGCGCTGGGCGGGATCTCACTGCGGTCCAGCGCCTGCTCTGCCGGTGAAATATCTGCCCCGTCAGGAGCCTTTAAGGAAACGGTGCTCAACTCATAGGGCGCCGCTTCAGGCAGTTCCAGCTGAAACCATCCGTCTTTCTTTTCTTCCGTCTGGTACAGCTGATATACATACCGCATGGATCCGGCTTCATAAGCCATCACCTTAACAAACTGGCTTTTGTCCTCCGGCCGCAGAGATAACGTATACCTCTCCCCGGCGGGAACGGTGATCATTCTGGTATCTCCCAGATCTGCCGCGCAAGGGGATTTTACAGGCTGTCCCGCCGCGTTTTCCAGCAGGTATTCCGTGCTTTGGGAAAGGAAGATCCGCCGGTAGCCTGTATCGGAAACAAACAGCTTTTCCGGCTCCTCCTGCGACATCATCCAGGAAACGTACACCTCCGGGCAGTGCTCATAAAAAAGCTGACTGGCAAGGGGCAGGTTTCCCAAAGCATGATCTGTAAATCCCAGCTTTTCCATGGCAAAATCATAAAGAAACACGGAAAGCAGGGTATCCGCTGTGGGGGCTTCCCCCAACAGCATGTGATCCACCTCCGCGTCCTCCGAAAGGATCCGGCAGATCTCCCGCAAAAGCGTATAGGTGCTGGAATTCTTTTCCCAGGCGGAATCGATAACGGTTTCCACCTCTGCCTGGTAATGCTCCGCCGTACCGATCATATCATACAGAAGCTGGTAAAGCTTCTGCACAAACCAGTTGCACACCGGGCTGCTTTCATAAGCGCCCCCGGTGATCTCACGATAGATCCCCCTTACAGGCTCGCAGCGGGCCTCATAGTCCGGCGTGGTTTCCCGTGCCGGAAGCCGGAGGGTGGTTCCCAGCTTCCCATACCCCCACTCCGCAAAGGGAATGGAGGGAATGGGATCAAACATTCCCACGATATTGAAAACAGAAGAATAATCGCACTCCTGATCAAACCGCTCTGTCTGGGCATTATTGGGAGTTGCAAAGGTATAGACAAAAAGATTTTCCGGGGCGATCTGCTCTGCGGAAAGCATCAGTACAGCGGCCATGTTGCTTACCGCCGCGGCTCTGCTGTAGCCGCCCATCCAGATCTTTACACGTTTTCCGGCGGCATATTGATCCACATAGTCAAATACCCGCTCAAACACCGTAAAACCGGCAGAGAAAAAGCCTTCGTGAACGCCTTCATCGCCAAAGGAAAAATTGCTGAGCCATTCATCCTGATAGCCACCGCCGCTGACCGCCACCGCCAAAAGGGTAAATTCCCCTTCCCTGTCCTCAAGGGTCTTGGAAGCGATCAGCGTGGCAATGGTTTTTGCAGTAGGGCGCTGGTTGAATTCCTGACTTTCAAACTGGGAAAATCCTGCCTGTGTAAGATATTCCCGGATATTTTGATCCTTTCGGTTCAGCTCCTGATCGGCGCTGCGAAAGGCGGATACCGCCATGCCCAGCGTACATTGGGCCAGGCTATGCTGATACTTGGCGCCAGGCTCTGAAAAATAGCTGTCCCGATAGGGAAATTCATAAGAAAGCTCCTCCGGATAAGCAGCGGAATCAAAGCGGGCTGTTAAGGAAACCGGCGTTTCCTTAACAGCCGCCGATCCGTGCAAAGAAAACTGCCCGGTCAAAAACAGCAGCGCCAGAAAGCACAAACACAGCTTTTGTATTCTTTGCTTTCTCATGTCACCTCTCCCTTTCTCCGCTTGACGGCATTTCCCCAACGTAAACCAAGTACAAGCCTGCAAACCTCTTGCTCCGTCATACCGCCTGTTTCTCTATAGTAAATAAACATTTATTTTCTAAAATATTATATCGTATCATTCCGCAAAATACAACCCAAATTTGCTTTACATCAAAAAAAGCGTCAAATTCTTCTC
>CAMVYG010000096.1 GCA_947171615.1 uncultured Clostridia bacterium | reverse complement strand
TATCCACCTGGTGCGATAAAGGGGTTAAAAAGACTTTCTGGAGAGCAACAGCTTTTCCAGTACCTGTTCCCGGTTTTTGGAGGTTTCATAGCAGGGAAGACCGTATTTTTTACATTCGTCCCGTATCAAAATGCTTTGCTCCACCAGGTAGTGGCAGCCCTCCATTCGCTCTTCATCGGAAAGATAATAAGAATAGTCCTGGGGCGTGTCAAACTCCTTCTGAATTTGAAACCGTTCCTCCGGAGTTACTTCCGCCGTAACTAAATAGAGAATATCGCAAAGGGTTTTATCAATGTGCTTTTCGTAATCCTCCGGCAGCAGCTGGTACATATCGATGACCATGGGCCCGTTTTGCTCGTCATACTCTTCCACGCTTGTCATAGCCCGTAAAAAGGGAGCCATTTTTCCGCTGATAGTATATAAAATTTCCAGGGAAGATTTCGGCGCGTTGGTATTTACACCGGTTTCCGGGAAGCATTGCTCGAATCCGGCAATAATGGAATCCATGCTGATATGCTGGTAGCCGCATTCCCTTGCGATCCTCCGGGATAACGTGCTTTTTCCGGAGCGGGGAACCCCGGCAATGATCAAATGCTTTTTCATAATTGCTGTGGTCATTCCTTTTTTGAATTTTCAAGCAGCCTCTAAGCTTCCATTTTTCAGGCGGTCTTTCGAAATTTCCAAAAGCTTCATTCCGGCGCCTTCATGCTCTCCACCATGCTGATCTTTTTAAGCTTGCGGTGCATGACTAAATTCACCAGAACGCTGAACAGTATAGTGAGCAGCGCCGACCATACGTAGCTCAGGGGATATACCGTTCTTCCGAACATCACCATATCGATCTCCGCCGTGCGAATGACAAACTGATGCAGAAAAACGCCTAAAACCAGCCCCACTGCCGTACCGATCACGGTAAGCGCGGCGTTTTCACGGTAGATATAGGCGGAAACCTCCCGGTCATAAAAGCCCAGAACCTTGATGGTGGCGATTTCTTTTACCCGCTCGCTGATGTTGATATTGGTAAGGTTATAAAGCACCACGAAGGCCAGTGCTCCGGCAGAAATAATAATCACGGCGATAATGGAATTGATGCCCTGAATGCTGTTTCGAAAGCTTCCGGAAAGCTCCGTGGTAAACCGTGCCGCCGCCACGTCCCGGCAGCTTAAAAGCTTTGTGGAAAGAGATTCTTCCTTTTCCTGGGTGACATCCTCCGGCAGCTTACAGAGGATCATATTGTTTTCTGCCGCCTGACCAAAGGCCTTTTCGTAAGCGGCAGGGGAAAGATACAGGTAATGCATGGCATAGTTTTCGCAAATATCCGTAATGGTAAAGGCCGCTTCTTTATCGTCCTGATTTTTCAGGGTGATGGAATCGCCCACCTTCAGGTGCTGGCGCTCCGCCAGCTTCTCCGTGATGATCACGGAATCTTCCCCGAAGGTGACCGGCATAGAATCGGTGCGGTGGCGGAAATCAAAATAGTCGGAAAGCAGGGAGACATCGGAAGGAACGAAAATTGTCACGTTGTCCGCCGGATCATTTTTTTCCGGAACCACAGTTCCGTTATTCTGCATGACCGGGAGAGACCCCAGAATTTCCTGTTCATCGTTCAAAATCTTTTTCAGTTCCCGGCCTTCCAGCGCGCTTTCGTCCTTGAGGGCGATCATCAGCTGATACTGGTTCAGCTCTTCATATTGTAAGGAAACAATGTGAGAAACAGAATCGTTTACGCCAAAGCCGGTTATCAGCAGGGCGGTGCAGCCTGCAATGCCGATCACCGTCATGAAAAAGCGCTTTTTGTAGCGGATTAGATTTCTGACAGCTACCTTCTGGGTGAATTTCAGCCGTTTCCACAGAGGAGTGATATATTCCAAAAATACCCGTTTTCCTGCTTTTGGCGCTTTCGGCAGCATCAACTGGGCGGGAACGGTTTTCAGCTCTGCCCGGCAGGCGCTGAGTGTGGCGGCCAAGGTACAGGCGATGGCCGTCAACGAGGAAAACAGGGCATAGGGGAGGTTAAAGGGAGTGATCGCCCTGGGAATATCGTACATGATGTTGTAGGCGTTGATGATGATGTAGGGGAACAGACGGAACCCTACCGCCAGGCCGAAAATACTGCCGGCAATGCTGGCGCAGGCGGCGTAAAGCAGATACTTTACCGCGATCTTACCGGAAGAATAGCCCAGGGCCTTCATAGCGCCGATCTGCTGCCGTTCCTCCTCTACCATGCGGGTCATGGTAGTCAGGGCTACCAAAGCGGCCACCAGGAAAAAGAAGGCGGGGAACACAGCAGCGATGGCGCCGATTTTGTCCGCATTGGAATCATAGCTGGAATAACCGGCATTGTCGTCTCTGGTAAAAAGATACCATTGTCCTTCTTCCAGTTCACGAACCTTGCTTTCCGCGTCCTTGATCTGCTCCTCTGCGTCGGCCAGCTTTTCCTCGGCCTCCGCTTTTCCGATCTCATATTCCTGCTGTCCGTCTTTTAGTTTCTGCCGGGCATCTTCCAGCTGGGCAAGACCGTCCTCATATTGATCTCTGGCGTTGGCGATCTCCCGTTCCGCGGCGGCAAACTGTCCCTGGGCCGTGATCTGTGCCTGGCGCAGATCAGAAGCGCTGCGGTCAAGCTCCGCCTTCTGTGTGTTCAGCTGATTTTGTTGTTCCTCCAGGGGCTTGCTCTGTACGGCCAGCTCCTGATAGGCAGCGTCCAGCTTTTCCTGAGAAGCCATCAGCTCCTCAAGCTTTTGCTGATACTCCGCTTTTCCCGCTTCCAGGGCTTCTCTGGCCCCCACGGTGTCCGTTCCCTGGGCTGCAAGGGCCTCAAGCCCTTCCTTCAAGGGATCAAACTGCTGAGCGGTATCGGGATATAGAATTGCCATCTGTGCTAAAGCGGTTAGCGTTGCCCTGTCTGAAGTGTCCTCAGAGGGCAGGCCGATCACGCCTGCCGCTTGCCAGAAAGTGGCTTTTCCAGCCTCCAGCCCGGAAAGCTCCGCTTCCTTTTGATCCAGCTGTTCCTTTACGGCATCCAGCTGCTTCTTGCCCTCCTCCAGCTGTTTGGCGCTTTCGTCCAAGGGGGCTTTTACAGTGTCGAGCTGAGCTTTTGCCTTGTCAAGCTGGGCCTGATAGTCCTGAAGTTTCGCGTAACCCTCGTCGATCTGCGCCTGTGCCGAAGCGGTTTGGGAACGATAGGCAGCCCGCTGGTCATTTAATTCCTGCTGGCCCCGGTCGATCTCCGCTTTGGCATCTGTCAGCTTTTGCGCGTTTTCTTCCAGTTCCCGCTGACCGTCAGCCAGTTCCTTTTCGGCGTCCTTCAGCTCCTGTTCCGCTTCTGCCTTTTTTTCCTCATATTCTTTACGGGCGTCGGAAAGCTTCTCTTCCGCCTCGTCTACAATTTCCCGGTAGCGGATCTCAGAACGCTTTTCTCCCAGGTTTTCCAGCGTTTCCTTTACCGTATCGGTTTTTTCTTCATAGCCGCTGTCAAAAGACCCCAGCTCTTTTGCGCCGGATAAGGTAAGGTAGAAGCCGGTATAGACCTCCCGCTCCATGGTTTCCGGCAGCGTGTACACGATCAGGCCCACCGTGCCGGTGCCTACCGTGGTGTGTTCCTGCTCCATGGAGAGGTAAAGAGAGCTTTTGGCGGTGCCAACCACCGTCAGGGGACTGGAAAGCCCGCTGTTTTCCGCATCGTCCTCTTAAAGATCGCTTTTTTCCCGAGTCAGGGTTGGTCCGATCCAGTTTTGCTCTGCCCCTAAAGTCTTAGTTTCTATGACTACACATTCCCCGGCTTTTTCCGGCATGCGCCCGGTTTGCAGGAGAAGAGAGTTCATGGCGGGCGCTCCCTTTTGAGGAAGGGTGTGTACCCGTGCCGTGTGGGAATCTCCATCCGGGGTAAGAAGAACCAGATCTTCGTCATACACCGGCAGAACTGTCTCCACACCCTCAGTCTGCCGAACAAGCTCCAGATCCTGCTCCGTCAGCCCCAGGGTAGAAACCACCCGCAGGTCGTACATATCGGTATCGTCATAATAGCTGTCGGCGGAAAGGCGCATATCGCCCGGCGCGGCCAAAAGCCCCGCAAGAAAGCCCACCCCCAGCGCTACAATGGCAAAAATAGCCAGAAAGCGGGAAAGGGAGCTTTTAACGGTACGCAGAATATTTTTTCTGTAAGAAGGGTTCATACCGGTGGTTCCTTTCCAAGAACAGGATGTGTTACCATTCGATTTCTTCTACCGGAATGGGGTGGGAATTGCTTTCATTGGAGATAACCTGTCCGCTGTTGATGCGGATTACGCGATCCGCCATAGCGGTAAGAGCGCTGTTGTGGGTGATGACCAGCACGGTCCGCCCGGTTTTCCGGCAGGTTTCCTGCAAAAGCGCCAGCACCGCCTTGCCGGTTTTATAATCCAAAGCGCCGGTAGGCTCGTCACAAAGCAAAATTTTTGGATTTTTCGCCAATGCTCTGGCTATGGAAACACGCTGCTGCTCTCCGCCGGAAAGCTGTGCCGGGAAATTGCGCAGCCTGTCTCCCAAACCGACGCCCTCCAGCGTTTTCGCAGCGTCCAGCGGATTGCGGCAGATTTCGCTTGCCAGCTCCACATTTTCCAAAGCGGTAAGGTTTTGCACCAGATTGTAAAATTGAAAGACAAAGCCCACGTCGTACCGGCGGTAGGTGGTAAGCTGCCGGGGGGTATAAGAGCTGATCACTTCTCCGTCCAGCAGGATCGTTCCCTCATCGCAGGTGTCCATGCCGCCCAGCATATTGAGAACTGTGGTTTTTCCGGCCCCGGAAGGGCCTACGATCACACAGAATTCTCCCTGATCTACAAAAAAGCTGATGTGATCTGCCGCCGCGATCCTGTTTTCTCCCATGGTGTAGTATTTGCATACATCCTGAAATTCAATAAAATGTGGCAAGGCGAGCACCCCTTTCCCATACCGCTGAAATATCTAAATCCTAAAATAAAGTATAGGCCAAAATTTTTAAGAAAGTATGAAAAAACGCAAATTGATATTGGAAAATCAAAGAAATTCTGAGTGTGGTTTTTGCTGCTTTGCCGCAGCCCAGTCAAAGTCTCTCAATTCCCCCTTGCAGGACAGCTCCGGAAAGTCCCATTGACGCAGCGCTTCAAAAACGCCGATAGCCACAGAATTGGAAAGGTTTAAGCTCCTGGCGCTGTCCATCATGGGAATTCGCACACAATGCTCCGGGTTCTCGAATAAGAGGCGCTCCGGCAGCCCGGCAGATTCTTTCCCGAAAAACAGGTAACAGTTATCGGGGTAAGAAACGTCGGTATAGCGGTTTTCGGCCTTTGTGGTAAAAAAATAGAAAGCTCCTGTGTTTTTTGCGAAAAAATCGGACAGACTATCGTAGTAGGTGAGTGTGAGAAAGTTCCAGTAGTCCAGCCCGGCATGGCGCAGTTTTTTATCCTCCGGGGTAAAACCCATGGGGCCTACAAGGTGCAGCCGCGCTCCGGTAACGGCGCAGGTGCGGGCAATATTTCCCGTGTTCTGCGGGATCTCCGGCTCGACTAAAACAATATTGAGATTTGGCAAAGAAAACACGCCTTTCGGGAAGTAGTTGTTAGATGTTAGTAGTTAGTTGTCAAAAAGGGCAAGGATAGGGCTTTTTTGGTGATTGCGTTTCCTTGGGCTTTCGCATAAAAAAGGAGGAGAAGGGCATCATGGAAGGGAAGGCAGCTTTGAGACTGCTCAGATATATCCTAGTATTATGGAGGTTTTATACAATGGTAAAGCAGACAATGAATGTAGCAAAAGGAATCGGCATGGGTGTTCTGGCGGGGGTAACGGTAGCGGCAATCGGAACCAAAGCCATGTCAGGCGGACGGAAAAAGGCGCGCGTCATGAAGAAAAACGCAGGGAAAGCCATTCATACTGTGGGAAACCTCATTGGCGATGTGGAAAGAATGCTGAAGTAAACAGGTTCATTTGAAAAACCTTCAGCGCGGCCCGGGGCGGGAAAGCTGCGTTTTTCCCGCTTAACATAAGCTTTGAACTACAGTGAAAAAACAGCAGATAGACAGAAGGGCCTCTTTTGAGGCCCCTTTTGCTATCCCAAATATAGTCCCACAAACAACATGCGGGTTTCCGAAGGATCTCCGGTGTAAGGTGAAACGGGCATTAGTCCTCTTCCGGAAAGGGGAGCTCCTCTGCGGCGTCCTTTCGCTTCTGGTATAAAATGCCGTTGTGGTATTTTCCGTCCTTCCATTCGCCGTCAAATACGATGCCGCCGCTGCTGTCAAATTCTGTGCCGTGGCCGTTTCGCATTCCGTTTTTCCAGGCGCCGTAATATAAGAGGTTTCCGTCCTTGTCAAAGGAGGAGCCCAGTCCGGTAAACTGGCCATTATCCCACTTTCCCACGAAAATGGTGCCGTCCGGCTGGGGAAAGGAAACGCCGGCGCCCTGTTTTTTTCCATCTATCATATAGCCGCCATAGCGAAGGGTTCCGTTTTTATCAAAGAGAGAAACCAGGCTGCCGGGCTTTCCGTTTTTCCATTTTGCAATGTGCAAAGCATGGTCGCCCTCCCGGAAGGAGACCCCCAGGCCGTCACGCTTGTCCTCTTTCCAGAAACCTGCGTAGCAGAGGCTGCCGTCCTTATAATAATGGGAGCCAAAGCCATCCCGTTTTCCGTCCTGATACTCGCCTCTGTAAACCGCCATGTCGTTTTGAGGTTCGGCCTGTTCCGCCGCGGTGATCTTCCCGTTTTGGACGGTGCCGTAATACTTTCCGCCCGGCACGGCGGGGGGGTCTGTTTCCTTTCCTTTTTTCTGCACAACAGGCGACTTTGCAGAATCATCCTGAAGTCCGGCGGCTTTTCTGGCCGCATCCAAAATCTGCTCTTCCCGGGTGCGCTCCGGAGACTTTTGCTCTTCCATCTCCGGGACAGAGGTGAATTCCTCAGTATCTGAGGTAAGAGCAGGCCCTAAAAGGGCGGGGGGAGTAATGGAAAGCTCCTGTCCGGGCTCTACCTTGGCATATTCCTCCAGGCTTGTAAAAGTGACGGCGGTTTCTTCTTCACCGGTTTCTCCGGCGAGAGAACCGTCTTTCACTTCCCAGGCAGGCATCAGCACGATAGTTCCTTCCTTGATCTCATCCAAAGCACATTTTCTGGCTTGAGCTTCCTTTTTGGCGCAGTAGCAGAATTCCCCTTCCGCCGTGGAAACGATCAGTCCGGGATCTCCGAATCTGGCATTTAGAATGCTCTGTTCCGCCGTGCCGGAAAGATAGGGAAGGGGATGCAGCTCTGTAGAGCGATAGCGCTGGTGCTCTGCTTCCCGGTCAAAGCGTTCTACCACGTCAAAGGAATCGCTGGGCTTGAAGATCACCTGCGCGGCAGCAGGATCCCAGGGGTCGTAATACTCAGATTTGATCCAGAGATGATTTTTGTCAAAATAAACGCGGCTTTTAATGATGCCCCGGAAGTCCCGGAAAACCACGGCATAGCCGTTTCGCTGATCGAAAGCTTCCTCCAGCGTGATTTTTCCGGCTGATTTTTTCCAATACAAACCATGGCGGCGAAGCTTTCCGGAAAGCTTTCCGTCAAATCCCTTAATGATTTCGCTTTTTCCCACTCTTACAGCCCTTTTTCCGCGGGTGAAGAACTTTTTCCGGGCGGCGGCAAGCTCTCCGTGCAGACTGCCCAAATCATCCCGCTCCGGGAAACAGACTGCGTAAACATCCCGCGTCAGCAGGCTGGAGCGCATGGCGCTTGTGGCTGTTGTAATATCCATGAAGGACCTCCGAATTTCAATGGCTTTTCAAAAATCTCCAATGGGGAATTTCCCATTTTGCATTTGCTTATGGACATCCCTGACCTTGTCCAGCATCCAGTATCTAGTATCCAATATCCAGTACATTATATCAATAATTTTTGTACTTGCAAAGCCGAAAGGGAAAAATATCCGCGAAAAATTTATCTTTTTTGCGAAAAACCATTTTTTTCATGACTTTTTTGGAGAAAGCGGTTATACTTAAAAGGTAATTTAAAGAAAGCTTGTTTTGCGGAAGGGGGAGAATGTTAT
>CAMVYG010000095.1 GCA_947171615.1 uncultured Clostridia bacterium | reverse complement strand
GGCATATGGCATGCAGCGCAATGCTTATCTTTTCAACGGCTCCTCCATTTTCGAGGGAGACACGGGAGGGTACCAGACCTCCTATGTGTTTTACATGGTCAATCCCGTGCGGTTTCAGAAAAGCCTGCGGGCTTCTATTGAGCACGGGCATGGCAATCATCTTTCCAATGAGTATTCATCGGTAGCCTATTGGTACCAGACAGAGCCTCATAAGCCTTTTGGGATATTGCCTGTAGAGCAGCGGGTTCCCCTGGTGCAGGGCTTCTATTTCCCGGAGGGCAGCCGAACTTTACCTACAGCGCCTGTGGAATTAACGCCTGCTATGGAAGCCGCTTTGGAGGAATGGGAAAAAATTTATCGTACTCGCAAGGCGCCTGGTGGGTATTGAAATAAACTTTGAGAAAGGCGTAGATCTCTTTGAAATTTGCCAGTTGGTTTTCAGTTTATTCTTCTGAATGTGAATGCGTTAAATTTTTGCTGGGCGGTATCGGAACCGGCAACTTTTCTATTGGCTCCAGAGGTCAGTTCTGCGATTTTGAGTGGTTTGGGCAGTCGGGAAAGGGAAATACGCTTCCTTGTGCCTTTCCTGCTATTTGGTGCAGGAAAGAAGGAGGCGCTCCTGTTGCCAGGGTGTTGGAGTCGGGGCCGGTCCCTCCCCACAATGGAGCCCATGGGCACAGCCTTTGGGAATTGGCAGGGCTGCCCCGGTTTCATAAAGCCAGCATGCGCAGCCGAATGCCTTTTGTATTTGTCGATTTTGAAGATGATTCTTTGCCGGTTTCTGTGACCCTGGAGGGTTTTACCCCTTTTATTCCCTTGAATTCAGATGATTCGGGAATTCCCGGAGCTGTTTTGCGATATCATGTGAAAAATCCCACCGATCAAAGGGTTGAAGCATCGGTATGTATTACCATGCCGAACGCTTCAGGTTATATGGGTGAACCTAACGGAAAATTTTCCCTCAGCTGCCCGGAACTGAGCCATTATGTTACGAATGAGTGGGTAGAAGGCGCTGGGTTTCGCGGATTGTATGATACTTGCCATGATCCAAACTATGACCGCCTCCGTGCCAACAGCATAGCATTGCTGACGCCTGATCAGAATGTCTCGGCATTGACAGAATGGACGCAGGGCAGCCTGTTTGACGGCATTACTGATTTTTGGGAAGAGTTTTCTAAAAACGGGACAATCGGCGCTGCGCGCAAAGAACTTCCTGAAACATTCCGCAATACTTTTGCGGCCTTGAAAACAGGCTCCCTGTGCGTTTCCAAAACGATTGAGCCCGGTGAAACCGAGAGCTTCACGTTCTGCCTTACCTGGTATTTTCCTCTCCGGGAAAAGGATTGGACAGATACAAAACCTGTGGATAATAACGCGGTGCTGATTAAAAATTACTATGGCGTTCTTTTTCAAAACGCCTTTGATGCAGGAAAGTATCTGCTTGAAAATCTGCCAAGATTGGAACAGCAGAGCAGAATGTTTTCTGATGCTCTGTACGGCAGTACGCTGCCGCCTTACGTGATTGAGGCGGCGGCTGATAATCTGACCGTTTTGCGAAGTCCAACCTGCATGCGCCTTGAAGACGGTACGTTTGTCGGTTGGGAAGGCTGCTTCGACCACGGAGGATGCTGTGAGGGAACCTGCGCCCATGTGTGGAATTATGCGCAGAGTGTAGCGTTCCTTTTTCCTGAATTGGAAATTTCGGCCAGAGAGACAGAGCTTTTACTGGAAACATCAGAGGAAGGACATATGACCTATCGCACCCAGCGCGTGTTTGGAAATCCAAAGTGGGATTATATACCGGCCGCAGACGGACAGGCTGGCGCCTTGATCAGAATGTATCGGGAATGGAAATTGACCGGTGATGACGATTTCCTTCAAAAGGTGTGGCCAAAGGCAAAGCGGGCATTGGCTTATTTGTTTGAGCATTTTGATCTGGATCATGATTTGCTGCCGGAGGGAGAACAGCATACTACCTATGATACCGAGTTTTATGGCCCGAATCCGCTGGTGTGCTCTTTGCTGTATGGGGCAGTGGCGGCAATGTATGATTTGGCGTGTTATCTGGGAGAGACAGAGTATGCGTTAGAATTGTCGGACTGCTATAAAAAAGGCACATATCGTGCGGATCAGCTGTTATGGAACGGTTCCTATTACGTGCAGAGGCTGGAAAACCTGGATTCTTATCGCTGCCAATTCGGAGGCGGCTGTTTGTCGGATCAGTTGTTTGGGCAATTTCTGGCATTTGTAACAGGATTGGGATATTTGTTCCCTCAAAAGCATGTGATCGGTGCCCTGAACAGTATTTTTGATTACAATTTCAGCGAAAAACAGAAAAAGCCCTACAGCATAGGAAGGGGCTATGCAATGGAAGATGAGCCCCGGCTAACAATTTGTACCTGGCCCCAGGAGAATACCCCGGAGGGAAAGCGGCCGCAATTTCCGTTTTTCTATGCCGATGAGGTTTGGACGGGTGTGGAATATCAGGTGGCTTCCAGTCTCATCTATGCAGGGGAAGTAGAGAAAGGACTTCAAATTGCAGAAGCTGTACGAAAACGGCATGATGGCACAAGAAGGTCGCCCTACAATGAACGCGAATGCGGCCATCATTATGCCAGATCTCTGGCGAGCTGGGGGCTTATTACTGCACTGAGCGGTTTTCAATACGATATGGCCCGGGGAAAAACAGTTTTCTTTGATCCTAAAATTCACCAAAATGATTTTCACACCTTTTTCAGCACGGGGCTGTGTTGGGGAATTTATCATCAGCACAAAAATGACGATGGCTCGGTGGATCGCAGCCTGGAAATTCTGTATGGAGACACTGCCGTGCATCTGCTGTAAAAAGGCCGTAAAAAGTTCAAAAAACAACAGGCGCCTTCCGGGTTTCTTCCCGGAAGGCGCTTGTTGTTTAGGAGAAAATGTAATCAAAATGAAAATGATTGTAAACCGAAAAAGTATTACAAAATTCTGGGCTCTCCGGTCTCCCAGGTCATATCGATCAGAGACTTCATAAAGCTTCCGTACTTGGTCTCCATCTCGGCCTGTGCCAGATCAAACTGGGTGTAGGGATAGATCTTGGTTTTCACGTTTCGGTACTTCCATGCGCCGCTGGAAAGCATTTCGGCGGCGGTTACAGCGCCCTTCCGGTTGAGATGGTCCTCACGGGGGTGGGTGCTTAGGCAGTCGATGGCCTTTACATTCAGCTGCTGGATATCCACCAGGCGCTTTCCGCCGGTGTGATAGGCGCCGATGCAAAGCTGACCGCACTGCTGTGTGATGTTGATGGCCAGATCCAGAGACTCGTTGGTCTCGCCCCATTCCATGACCGCCTCGAAGCCGGGGAAGCCATTGGATGTAGAAAATTTTTCTTTTGCTTCATCGTAAAGATAAAGCTCATCTGCCCCAAAGGTTTTGGCGTTTTCCAGAGATTCCCGGCGGATATCGATAGCGACAACATAAGCGCCGCAGGCCTTCAGCAGGCTGATAGCGCCGCAGCCCATATAGCCGCAGCCCACCACTGCCACGTGAGTGCCGGGAACAGTCATTCTTACCTTGCTGACAGCGCTCATAATACAGGTCAGCGGTTCCAGAACGGCCTCCTCGTCTGAAAGATTATCCGGAAGCTTTATCACCACATCTTTGCGGGGATCTGCCACATTGTATTCGACCATGCCGCCGGAACCCGGCAGAGAGCCTCCCCACAGGCCGCTGACCCGGTCCCCTTTTTGAAAGCCGGTCACATTTTTTCCGACTTCCTCCACATAGCCCATGGGTTCATGGCCGAAAGCGGAACCGGGCTTTGCCACGCTCCAGTCATAGTGCTCGGACATGCAGACGCCTACGTACTTTGTTTTGATCAGGATCTGATCGTCATTGATAACCGGAAGAGCGACTTCCCGGATCTCGCTGGTTTTAGGGCCGGTGGAAATAATGGTTTTCATAAAGAACCCCTTCCTGAAAAGTATTTTCCTGATTTCCATTGTACAGGTCAGGGGGAAGAAAGGGTTAGGAATTTTCCGATCCGTTCGGTGGATTATTCCGAACTTTTTGATACTGCATGGGGGAAACTCCCGTCAGCTTTTTGAATACGCGGCTGAAGTAGTGGGCGTCGTAAAATCCGCAGGAAAGAGCAACCTGTGAGATAGTGCGCTGAGGGCCCATTCCAAGCAGGCTTTTTGCGGATTCGATCCGCTGCTTTACCAGATATTCGTGAGGGGTAAGATGGAATTCTTTTTGGAAAAGCTTTCTCAGGTAATCCTCGCATACTGGCAGGTTTTCCAGGATCTCCGATATGGTAAATTCCGGATTTGTAAAATTTTCAATGATCCGCCGCTGAGCCTCCAGTGCATAGGGATGAATACTTTTTGTTTGAAAACGGGCGCTTAAAAGCTGTACCAGCGCCTGAAACAGGCTTTCCGTAGCTGGGCTGATGGTTTGGGAATCACGGTAATAATAGTAGTAGATCAGCCGGAAAATGTTTTCCAGACTTTTGAATTCATCGTCCTGGGCAGTCAAGGCTTTCTGCCCGTAAAAGCAGTGCGCGTCTGTAGTTGTGATATAGATATCCTCGAATTTCTGAGCGGCCTGTTTTGCGTGAAAAACCTTAGGCGGAACACAGAGAATGGAACCGGGGAAAAAAGGATATACCTCATCTCCCAGGCGGTCGTAGCCTTCTCCGGAAATGTTCAAAATGATCTCCCAGCCTTCATGGGTGTGCCCCTGAAAGTCCGCGAGAGGCGTAAGCGTTTTCCCCAAAACAAAGTTTTTCAATAAATCAAACCTCTTTCTTTTATTACACGGTGTGGATCATGCCGGTTTCCTCGATCTGGGTGATCTCATCGATCCGAACCTGATGCCTGCCGCCTTCGTATTCTCCCTCCAGCCAGCTTTTTACGATCATCAGCCCCAGATCCTTGCCTACCACCCGGGAGCCCATGGAAAGCATATTGGTGTTGTTGTGCTGCCTGGAAAGCAGCGCGGAATAGCAGTCGGAGCACACCACACAGCGGATCCCCTTTACTTTGTTGGCCGCAATGGAAATGCCGACTCCCGTTCCGCAGCAGAGAATGCCTTTTTCACATTCGCCGCTTGCCACGGCGTTTGCGGCTTTCAGGGCATACTCCGGGTAATTGCAGCGCTCGGTGGTATAGGTTCCGTAGTCGCGGTATTCCAGGTGCTGTTCGTCCAGATATTTGATAATTGCTTCCTTCAGCTCAATTCCGATATGGTCACTTGCCAGTGCGATCATTTTTCTTCACTCCTGTTTTTCAATTTTTCCCGGGCATACAGGGCGCTGCCGTAGATCCCGTTTTCCCCCTGGTTATCGGAATACACAATGTGCAAATTGTCAGCGGGATATGGCTTGCGGCTGTGCTTGTAGATGTATTGCTCCAGCCGTTCCTTGGGAAAGTCCGGCATGGAGGGGACTCCGCCGCCCAGAAGAATAACTGCGGGATTCAGAATGTTAATTTCCGTAGCGATGGGAAGGGACAGGTGCTCCAGATAACGGTCTATTTCAGGGGTGTTGCCTTTTTTGGAGAACAGCTCCTGGATCTCCACATCGGGAAATACGGATCTTTGCAGCTCTACCAGATATTTGCCGCCCACATGGCTTTCCATGCAGCCTTCGTTGCCGCAGCCGCAAAGATCGGTTTTGTCCCAAACCGGGATATGCCCCAGCTCGCCTGCTGCTCCGTCATTCCCCACCAGGGGGTTCCCGTCTACTGAGATCACATTTCCCAGCCCGGTTCCAATATAGCAGCCGATTAGAATATCCCGGTGGGGAATCCGGTACCGGTACAGGTCATAGTAGAACAGCATGGTAACGTCCCGTTCCAGAAAAATCGGGAAGGGAAAATGGGGTTGTAACGCTTCCAACACATTTCTTCCACTAAAGCCCCTGATATTCGGGGCGTTCCATACGGTGGACCGATCCCGGCTCATGGCGGCAGGGATCCCGGCGGCCAGCGCAGCCACTTCCTTTCCCTCTGCGCAATCGCGCAAATATTGCTTCAGGTATTCCGCCAGGCTCAGAAGGGTATCTTCGCCCTGCAAAATTTCCCCCTGGGGGATCTTTCGATAACCGGAAAGTCGGTTTTCTTCATCTACCAGACCCAGCCGGATATTGGTTCCGCCAATGTCTACGCCCAGTATATAAGTGTGTTTTTCCATGGTGTATCTCCTTTTATGCCTGTCTGAGCCGGGGAAGGATTGTTCCATATTCTTCCCCTTTTCCGAACAGGGCGGAAGTCCCTAAAACGAAGCCGTCCACGCCCCATTCAGAAAGGGTTTGGATCTTTTGTGGAGAGATAGCGCCGTCCACCATGAGGCGGAAGCCGTATTTTTCCTTCAGGGTAGCAAGGGCTTTGACCTTTCCGCCTGTGAACTCCAGATATTTCTGTCCGGCAAAGCCGGGGTTTACCGTCATAGCCAAAAAGTAGTCGGCAAGAGGCATCAGTTCTTTTACAGTTTCTATACTGGTGCCGGGGTTAATGGCGACCCCGGCTTTCTTTCCGAACTGGCGGATCTTATCCAGTGTTCTGCTCGGGTGCGGATCTGCTTCCGGGTGAACGGTGATGATATCGGCGCCCAGCCCGGCGAACAGTTCTATATAATCTCCGGGGGAGTCGATCATCAAATGGACTTCCATCGGCTTTTCGGTGAGCTTGCGGATACATGCCGTATCCTGAATCCCCATTCCGAAATTCGGCACGAACCGGCCGTCCATCATATCGATATGGAAAATATCCGCACCGGCCTGATCCAATGCCTCAACTTCTGTTTGCAGACAGCTGAAATCCGCGCACATCATGGAAGGGCAGAGAAGCTTTTTGTGCATAGTGTGATGTTCCTTTCTGAAAATGAAATATAAGAGGTGAGTAAACGATTTCTCTAAAGGCATTATGACAGGTTTTTCTTCCCGTGTCAATTTCCAAAGGGAAAATAGGCGGATTGTACAAGAGACATCTATGGATTTTGTCTATATATTCAACTGGTCTTACAGAGAAAAGGGATTTACAAGTCTGCAACCTTGTGCTATAATGAGTAACAAATGAGTAACGATTGGGTTTGAAAGGAGGGAAGCGTTTGCGCAGCAGAAAAAAGGTGTCGATCAAGGATATCGCCCGGCTGAGCGGCGTGTCAGTTGCAACAGTTTCCCGGGTGATCAATCGCAACGGACGCTTTTCCGAGGAGACCGGAAAACGGGTGGAAGCTGTCATTCAGGAATACCAGTATACTACCGACATGACGGGGAAGAGCCTGCGGGAAAACAAGACCCATACCATCGGCGTCATCGTTCCGGATATTACAAATGAGCTGTTTGCCACCATTGTTCTGGAGCTGGAAAAGTATTTTTTTGAACAGGGGTATTCGGTGCTCATTTGCAATACCAATGAGGAGGATAAAAAGGAAGCGGCTTATTTTAAGATTCTGGAATCCAAATCTGTGGATGGGATCATCTGCATTTCCGGAAGTGAGGATCTGCCGGAGCACATTGTTGCCAGCGGGATCCCCATCGTTTGTATTGACCGCAAGCCAAAAGGAAAAAGCGACGTGGTGTATGTGGAATCCGACCACTATTTGGGCGGGTATATTGCCACGGAAGCGCTGATCAAAAAGGGCTGCAAAAGGATCCTGCTTCTTTCAAAGCAAAAAGCGCTGTCGGTAAATACCCAGCGGCTCAGCGGTTATCTGGATGCTTTGAAGGATTATGGCCTGCCGGTGGCTCAGGAACTGCTGGTTGGGCTGAGCGATGATGATTCCAATTTCCAGGGGGCTAAGGATCGCATTTTTTACATGGTAAAAAAGAAGCTTTCCTTTGACGGGATTTTCGCTACCAACGACTGGAGAGCTTACGGGGCGCTGACCGCGCTGCAGCAAAACGGCATTGCTGTTCCCGAAGAGGTGAGGATCGTGGGATTTGACGGCAGTTCCGTATCTGAATACTGCTATCCGGCCATCACCACCATTCAGCAAAACAGGAAAGAGCTGGCTTTGCGGGCGGCACAGGTGCTGCTGGAGCAAATGGCGGGAAAAGAGGCGGCGGAGCATCGAGTCGTTTTGCCCGTTGCGTTGATTGAGCGGGGAA
>CAMVYG010000094.1 GCA_947171615.1 uncultured Clostridia bacterium | reverse complement strand
GGAACCGGTGAAGCTGACGTCGTTTGCCACGATCTCAAAGGCAGTGCGCTTGTTGCCCTGCTTGTCCTCGTAATTCCTGGTCTGGATCGGGCCGGAAACAGCCATCATCTGTCCCTTGGTGAAATACTTGCAAACAAACTCAGCCGTGCTCCGCCAAGCCACCACATTGATAAAATCGGTCTGACGCTCCGTGCCGGCTTTGGCATAGGAGCGGTCCACCGCAAGGGTGAAACTGGTAACGGAAACGCCCGTCTGTGTGTTTTTCAGTTCCGGGTCAGCCGTAAGCCTTCCCATAATAGCGGCAATATTCAGCATAATCAGGCACTCACTTTCTTAAAAACCGGATCATTCCTCTGTGGAAGCGGCTTCCACAGCCTCGGCGGGAGCGGCTTCTACAGCTTCTTCCGCAATGGCTTCCACGTCGATGTGGTTCTCTTCTGCCTTCTGGGGCTTCTGAGGCTTTTGAGCATTCAGGTGGCGGGGATCCCGCTTCACGATCAGCGTGCGCAGAATGCCGTCAGTGATCTGATACCGTCTGTCCAACTCGGCGGTAAACTCGGGGTCGCCCTCAAAGTTTATCAGGGTGTAATAGCCCTCGGTCTGTTTCTGAATGGGATAGGCGAAGCGGCGCTTCCCCCAATCGTCAACACTCTGTACAGTACCGCCGTGTCTCTCAATGAGAGACTTGAACTTCTCTACGAGAGCCGCGTTGCCCTCTTCGCCAAGCTTGGCGGAAGTGACGATGACTGTCTCGTACAGGTTCTTTCCATCTGCCATTTGTATTGCACCTCCTTCTGGTCTTTTGGCCCCGTGCTTTCAGTTTTTCACGGAGCAAGGAGCTTTTTGGAAACTCCACACTGCTTAAAGCCCTGTTCTGAAGCAGTGCTTTAAACAGCTTAGATATTATACCATAAACAGGGAAAAAGTCAAGGAAAATAAGAAAAAACAGGCGGACATAAGGGTGCGTTCCCCAAGTCCGCCCGAATTTTGTGAATTTTTAAATTTCAGGTATACCTTATTTCCCTGCCTAGAGGATCAGAATGATCGCGGTACGCACAACAAAGTAGGCAATAACAACGCCCAGGGAAGCCATGGAATTTACACCGCCCTTGACCTGAAGCGCCATGGCGGGATCGTCCTCCGTTCCCTCCGTTTTGATTCCCCGCATAGTGGAAACGCAATGATTCAGGTACATCTTATTGCCCCGGATCCCCACAAAGATCATACAGGCAAGGATCAGCAGCAAGACCAGAAAAGGAAGCATCAGCTGGAAAGCGGCGGAAGGGCTCTGCGCTGCCAGAGTGGAAATGGCCCAATACTGTTCTTCCGTGAAAAGGTACATCTGTGTCGAATCCAGCCCCGCCTGAGTAGCCAAAGCGGCCATGGTAGGGTAGGCTGCCAGCCAGTATGCGGCTTGAAGCGCCAGATACAGGGCAAACATCAGCCCAGTAATTATTGCGCCGTATTTGTACTGCTTGCGGTACAGCATCCAGGCTCCGGAAAAAAGGAAAGCGGAGAAATTGAACTTGTTTTTTCCGGTTCTTTTTATATATTGAAATACAGGCATATAATAGGCGGTATTCTGTTTGACAAGCTTTGATACATCTCCAAAGGTGACATCAGCGTCCAGTGATTCCGCCGGGCTGACGCCGCCCATGGGATCAAAGCCGAAGGGAGGCATAACGGGGCTGGAATAGGGTGTTTTCTGGGTGGAAAAAGGAGGTGGCTGCGAGCCGGAGAAAGCGCCGGGAGGAGGCGTGTTGTTGTATTTCTGCGGTTCTCCCAGCAGGGAAGTACCGCAGCGGCTGCAAAACAGAGCGCTTTTTCCATTCAATGTGCCGCATATGGGGCATTCGTGATCCTTGATTTCCACGGTGGGATCAGGCGCTACAGGCGGAGCGGGCGGCGCCCACTCTTTCCCTTCCTTGTGCAGATCCTCAAAAATACATTCCCCTGTCTGATGATAACATTCCCGGTGATAGGGCGCGCCGCATTCAGGGCAAACGACTACATCGTCTTCCTTGCGGAAGGGTACGCCGCACACAGGGCATTTTATGCCGGTGAAATCATACATAGCGAAAGCCATTCCTTTTCACAAAACAGAGGAAATCCCGTGGGCTTCAAGGCAAAAACCGCAAGAAAACCTGTCGGTTTTCGAGGATTTTTAACACAGGAGCGCGCTTAATTTCCCGAAAGAATTTCTGCCACGTCCTATTGGTACGGCTTCTAAAGGTACCCGCAAATTTTGCGTATACCGCTTTCTTTTATTCTACACGATTTTTTTCAAATCGCAATGCGGACGGAAGCAAATTTTCAGTTTGTTAATAATTTTAGCAGTATGGAGCAGCTTTTTTGCATAGGGCAGTGGCTCTTAATGGTAAAGAAGCGCTGCGCCGCACCTGCTCTCACTAATAGGAGTGGGTAAAATGGATTTATTGGGAAAATGCTGGAAAGACTATGGGAAAAATGTTTACAAGTCCGTGAATTTTCGGTATAATAATAATGTCTCTGCTTTTCTAAACCAGGTATCAGAGCGGAGCTGTGAAGCTGAAAAAATTGGAATTTACTTTTAACTATAGAGAAAGGTTGCCGAAACTTATGCTGCAATTTGAAGATTTGAAACGCCAGCTGGAAGAGCAGGAGAAGCTTATCGAAGAGCTGGGAGAGGCTCTGGGCCTTCAGAAGCTGCGGGAAGAGGTGGAAATGCTGGAGCACAAATCCGCCGAACCCGGATTTTGGGATAATATGGAGCAGGCCCAGAAGGTGACTCAGCGCATGGCCGCTTTGAAAGGGCGGGACGAGACCTATCAAAAGCTGTGTGCCCGGGCAGAGGACGCCATGGCCCTGATTGAAATGGGAGATGAGGCGGAGGATCTGTCTCTGGTGCCGGAGGCCCAGGAGGAGATCAATGCCATCAGGGCCCAGGCGGAAACCATGCGGCTTTCTACCTTGCTGACCGGGGAATATGACAGCCACAATGCCATTCTCACCTTTCATGCGGGCTCCGGCGGCACTGAAGCCCAGGATTGGGCGGAAATGCTGTTCCGTATGTACAACCGCTGGGGAGAGCGCCACGGCTTCAAGGTCTCTACGCTGGACTATCTGGACGGCGATGAGGCCGGGCTGAAGAGCGCATCCATTCTGGTGGAGGGGGAAAACGCCTATGGATATTTGAAAAGTGAGGCTGGCGTACACCGTTTGGTGCGGGTTTCTCCCTTCGATGCCGCCGGACGGCGGCACACCTCCTTTTCCTCCCTGGAAGTCATGCCGGAGATGGAACTGGACAGCACGGTGGAAATAAACCCTGATGATATCAAAATGGAGGTTTACCGTGCCAGCGGCGCAGGCGGCCAGAAGGTCAACAAGACTTCTTCCGCCGTGCGTTTGATCCATATTCCCACAGGGATCACCGTGTCCTGCCAGGTAGAGCGCAGCCAGTACCAGAACAGAGATGTGGCAATGAAAATGCTGGTTTCCAAGCTGGTGGAAATTAAAGAACGGGAAAACCTGGAGAAGATCAGCGATATCAAGGGCGAGCAGAAAGAGATCACCTGGGGCAGCCAGATCCGCTCCTATGTATTCATGCCTTATACCATGGTAAAAGATCACCGCACCGGCTTTGAAACCGGCAATGTAAACGCTGTGATGGACGGTGAACTGGACGGCTTCATCAATGCCTATTTGGCGGCAAAGAACCAGGGCACGCTGGGCGAGAATATCGAGTAATGTTTTTGTGTGCTCCAATGCGCTTAGCGCGGTGGAGCATACGTGTTTTTTGGAAAGGGAAGAGAGTATATGGAATTTGAACTTGTTCCTGTAGTGGAGGACGAAAAAGAGATCCTCCGGAACCTGCTGGAAAAATATCTATACGAGTTTTCCCAGTATGAGCTGTGCGATGTAAACGCTCTGGGCCTCTATGGCTACAGCTATCTGGACAACTATTGGACAGAGAAGGGCCGCTGGGCGTTTTTCCTAAAGGCAGACGGCAAGCTGGCGGGCTTTGTCATGGTGAATGATTACCCGGAAGCTGGGAAAACGGATTACTGCATGTCGGAATTTTTTGTCATGCACAAATACCGCCGCTGCGGCTTGGGTACATGGGCGGTATTTCAGTTGTTTGACAAGTTTAAAGGCACGTGGCAGTTGAAGCGCCACCCGAAAAACCTGCCCTCCGTTCACTTCTGGAACAAAGTTGTTTCAGAGTACACTGGTGGAAATTACCGGACAGAAAGTATGGGCGGCGAGATCGCTTATCCCGACGGTACCCCGGCAGATGTGTTCTTTTTTCAAACCTGAGTTCGGAAAAATCCCTTTTTTCCTGTGTTTTTTGGAAAAGAGGGTTTTCTTTTTGGAAAATTTATGGTAAACTAAATTCCGGGTCAAAATAATAATAAACAAAACAGCATTGGCCCATTGCCGCTGGCTGGAAAAGCAGTTGATTTGTTTTCCGGCGAACAGCCCCGCTTCCGGCAGGCAAGCCGCAGGCGTAGATCGCTGAATCACGGGCAGCGTCCGTGGTAGAAAGGATGGTAACTATGAGCACAGAAATGAACACAAGGCCTTTTGAAGAGTACGAATCTGAGGTACGCTCCTACTGCCGCAACTTCCCCACGGTGTTTACCACCGCTAAGGGCCCCTTCCTTTACGATGAGGAGGGGGGAGAGTATATCGATTTCTTCTGCGGAGCCGGAGGATTGAATTACGGACACAACAACGACTATATTAAGGAAAAGGTAGTCGAGTATCTTCAAAGCGACGGCGTGATGCACGCTTTGGATATGTATACCGCTCCCAAACGGGATTTCCTTACCTTCTATGAAGAAAAGATCTTAAAGCCCCGCGGACTGAATTATAAGATCCAGTTTCCCGGCCCCACCGGCACCAATGCGGTGGAAGCGGCTCTGAAGCTGGCGAGAAAGGTGAAGAAGCGCCCCGGTATTTTTGCCCTGATGGGCGGATTCCATGGCATGACTCTGGGCTCTATTGCCCTGACTACCGACGCATCCTCCCGGGCAGGAGCGGGGGTTCCCCTGACCAATGTGACCCATGTTCCGGCTCCCTACATGTTCCCGGAGCTGGATACGCTGGAATATATTGAAACACTGCTTACCGACGATCATTCCGGCGTGGAAAAGCCCGCCGCCATTATTCTGGAAACCGTACAGGCGGACGGCGGCATCAATCCTTTCTCTGTGGAGTGGCTCCAGGGAATTCGGAAAATCTGCGATAAGCACGATATTCTGATGATCGTAGACGATATTCAGGTGGGCTGCGCCAGAACCGGCTGGTTCTTTTCCTTTGAGCGGGCGGGGATCGTGCCGGACATTGTGACCCAGTCCAAATCCATCGGCGGATACGGCATGCCCTTCGCTCTTGTGCTGTTTAAGCCGGAGCTGGATATCTGGGAGCCTGGCGAGCACAACGGCACCTTCCGGGGGTATCAGCTTTCCATGGTGGCGGCGAAGGCCGGCCTGGAAGTGATGCTTCAGGAGCACGTGGAAGAAAAGGTGCGGGAAAAGGAAAAGATCATTGCCCGGTATTTGGACGAGATCAGAGCTATCGCGCCGGAGAAGATCAAAACCCGGGGGATCGGCTTTGTATGGGGTGTGGATCTGTATCACTGCGATGCCGACGGGAAAACCTCCAAGGCGGTACTGGACGAGTGCTTTAAAAACCACTTGATCGTAGAGCGGGTAGGCCGCGGCAACGCGGTGATCAAGGTCATGCCGGAGCTTCTTATTGATGAGGAAACCCTGTGCAGAGGACTGGAAATTCTGAAAAACGCGGTAAAGACCGTGTTGGGATAACCAGTTAGTTCCGGCAGGCATTTGTCACAGCAAAAAACGGTTGATCAGCAAAGAGCTTGAAGTTTGGAAACAGCTTCAAGCTCTTTTTTTGCTGTCATCCTGAGCGGAGCGAAGGATCTCGATTTGTGCTTTCCAGCGGGTACGGTGCCCTTTTTATGCGCCGATTTCCTCAGGTCGAGATTCTTCGAGAAGATCCGAAGGATCTTTTTCTCAGCATAATGACAACATGCAGCAGAAGGCAGTGTGCTGGATTCCAATTTATCGTACCAATCATTTTTACCCGCTGTCATCCTGAACCGAAGGTGAAGGATCTCAAATAGCAGTACCAGCGGGTGCAAAGCCCTTGTCCTTTCTTTTTTGCGCCGTTAACAACTAATTGCTAACAGCTAACTGGAGAAGATCCGTACTTTCCGAAGAAAAAGAGATTTGCTGCGCAAATCAGACCTTCTCCGAGATAACCGCAAAAGCGGTCGTTTGCGTTGCTGTTGTCCACCATCCAGCGTCCAGTATCCAGCAAGCACTTCTTAAAAAAGAGCGCGTTTTGCACAGAAAAATCAGGGTTCCATTTTCAGAAAGAATATGTTTTTCAGAATTTTGAAAAATCATCCTCCGATTTGGTGATTTTTGTCTTGTAAAATTGCACAAATTCAAAAAAGAGAGACAAAATTCGCTTCTTTTTATAGATTTTGACATGTTTTTGTGATGAAATTGTGATAAAAAAGTCTAGGTTTTAAGCGGGTTTAGAGAAAAGTAACAAAAAAGTAACTACTTTTTTCAATAAAAGGGTGGACTTTTTGCCCCTCTCGCTATATAATTACCTATAGAAGTGAACAACGTTTGTGAAAATTGCTGTGATTTTTCGCAGACGCCCGGAACGGAACCCCTGCAGGGGTTTTTCCGGATAACAACGGCTTCGCCGTTGTTATGAGACATTGTTACCGAGTACAGAGGAGGGATTGCCAAGAACTTTACCTTATGCTGGAGGGGAACCTTCCCCTGTACTACGAAAAATGGCTGTATTCCTTTTGAGAGGAGGAGCAGCCCAGGGAGTGATGAGATTGAAGAAAGCAAATGCTGCTGTGATGCAGTCTCCGGTGAGGAAGCGCAGCTTTTTCAGACGGGCGTTGGATCAATGGGATCTTCAGGTTTTGGTTCTGCCGGGCATTATCCTGCTGTTGATATTCAGTTACTTGCCCATGTACGGCCTGGTAATGGCTTTCCAGGAATTTAAGCTCGGCGATTTTCCTGGTATCAGCGAGTGGGTAGGCTTCAAGCAGTTTGAGTCCCTGTTCAATGATCCCAACTTCTTTAAGACGCTGCGGAATACGCTGGCGATCAGCTTGTTGAAGCTGACCATCGGTTTTGTTTGCCCCATCGTATTCGCGGTGTTCCTGAACGAAATGCACCAGCAGGGAGTAAAAAAGGTAGTGCAGACCGTCAGTTATCTGCCTCACTTTATTTCCTGGACCGTATGCGCTCTTCTGATGTTTGATTTCCTGGGAAGAGAAGGCGCGGTAAATGAAATGCTTATGAACTTCGGTTTGATAAAAGAACCCATAGGCTTTTTTGAGACAGGCAGTTATTTCTGGGGATTAGCACTCTTTACCGACATATGGAAAGAGCTTGGCTGGAACTCCATTATTTACATATCGGCCATGGCCGGTGTAGATGCCGAGATGTATGAGGCCGCTGATATCGACGGCGCTACCCGCGCTCAGAAGATGTGGCACATCACCATCAAGGCCATTAAACCCACAATTATCCTTCTCCTTATTATGAATGTCGGCGGCGTATTGAATGCCAACTTTGACCAGATCATGATGCTCACGAAGAACATGGGTAACGCATTACTTACAGAGTATGCTGACGTTATTGATACGTTTGTATTCCGTTATGGCGTTTCCATGGGCCGTTTCTCCTTTGCAACGGCAGCTGGTCTCTTTAAGGCGCTTATCAACTTCGTCTTGCTGCTCAGCGCCAACTGGATCGCAGGCAAGGCCGGCGAAAATGCGCTGTTCTAACAAAATAAGAGAGAAAGGGGGTTCTACCCAATGGCAGAAAATGTAAAAGTAAATAAGCATCACAAAATGAAAGTCAAGAAGGTAGCCAGTGATTACGTAATTATCATTCTCATGGTTGTGATCATGGTAGTTGTGTTCTGCGCTACCCTGTATCCCTTCCTGAACTCTCTGGCAATTTCTTTGAACTATGCTTCTGATACCACCTTGGGCGGCATCACGATTTTCCCCAGAAAGTTCACCATTGAAAACTACAAGAATATTTTCACCA
>CAMVYG010000093.1 GCA_947171615.1 uncultured Clostridia bacterium | reverse complement strand
CGGGGACGGTCCAGCCATCTGTGACACACTCCAGCAGCTTAGCCTTGCTCGTCTTATGAAGCAGCGTTTAGCCGCACACAGGGCAGAGCTCCTTTGAAGGGGGATCCCAGGAAACGAAATCGCAGTTGGGATATTCGCTGCAGCCATAAAACACCCGGCCACGCTTTGATTTTCTCTGAATAATCTTGCCGCCGCACTTCGGGCATTTCGCGCCGGTATCGTTGATGATCTTCTTCACGTTCTTGCACTCCGGGTAGCCGGAGCACGCCATAAACTTTCCATAGCGGCCCACCTTGATGACCATAGGCTTGCCGCACTTCTCGCAGATCTCGTCGGTTTCGTCCTCTTTGAGATGGATCTTCACGCCGTCCATTTCCTTTTTGGCCTTCTGCACGCTTTTATCAAAGCCCTCATAGAAGCGGTGCAGGGTATCCACCCACTGATCCTCACCCCGTTGCACAGCGTCCAGCTCATCCTCCACCTTGGCGGTAAACTTGACATTGACGATATCGGGGAATCGCTCTTTCATCAGCTTGGTAATGACCTCTCCCAGCTCTGTGGGCTTAAAAGCCTTTCCGTCCCGCACCACATATTCGCGGCCGGTAATGGTGGAGATGGTAGCCGCATAGGTGGAGGGACGACCGATGCCGTTTTCTTACAGCGTTTTGATCAGAGACGCTTCTGTATAGCGGGGCGGCGGCTGGGTGAAGTGCTGGTTGCCCTTTAAGTCCTTCACCTTCAGCTTCATGCCCTCCTGCAAGGCGGGAAGATCCTTTCCGGCTTTTTCCTCTTCATCCTTGCTTTCCTCATACAGAGCAGTAAAGCCCTCAAAGGCCACATTAAAACCGGAAGCCTTGAACAGATACTTTCCGGCGGTGATGGTGGCCTGGGTGGTGTTCAGCACGCAATTTGCCATCTGGCAGGCAATAAACCGCTCCCAGATCAGCTTATAAAGCTTATACTGGTCTCCGGTCAGGGAATCCTTCACCTGCTCCGGCGTAATGGCAATGGACGCCGGGCGAATGGCCTCGTGACCGTCCTGAGCGTTGGCTCTGGACTTAAAGTGCCTGGGCTTTGCGGGCAGATATTTCTCACCCCAGCGATCCCGGATATAGGCGGAGGCATCCTTGATAGCGTCCTCGGAAATGCGGAGAGAGTCGGTTCTCATATAGGTGATAAGACCCATGGAACCCTGGCCCTTCACTTCTACACCTTCATACAGCTCCTGTGCAGCTTTCATGGTACGCCGAGCCTGAAAGCCCAGCTTTCGGGAGGCTTCCTGCTGCAAAGTAGATGTGATAAAGGGCGGGGCGGGAGAACGGTTCTTTTTTCCCTTTTTCACAGTGCCTACCAGAAATTCCGCCTGCTCCAGCTCGGCAAAAAGCCGGTCGGCTTCTTCCTTGGAGGAAATTTTGATCTCCCCGGTCTCATCTCCGTAAAAGGCCGCCGCAAACGCCGCCTTAGAGGGGGGAGCCATCAGCTTTGCATCAATGCTCCAATATTCTTCGGGAACGAAGCTTTTGATCTCCTCTTCCCGATCCACCACCATACGCACCGCTACAGACTGCACCCGTCCGGCGCTTAGTCCGCGGCGGATGGTCTTCGCCAGAAAGGGGCTGAGAGTATAGCCTACCAGACGATCCAAAATTCTTCTGGCCTGCTGGGCGTTTACCAGATCCAGGTCGATGGCTCTGGGGTGCGCCATGCCCTCCTCCACACCGGTGCGGGTGATCTCGTTAAAAGTCACGCGGTCCAACGCTTCTTCATCCAGCCCTAAAATATAGGCCAGGTGCCAGGAAATGGCTTCTCCCTCACGGTCCGGGTCGGTAGCCAGCAGCACGCCGTCAGAATTGGCCGCAGCCTCCTTCAGCTCTTTTACCAGCTTTTCCTTTCCCTTGATAATGCTGTACTTGGGGGTAAAATTATCCTTCACGTCCACACTGAGCCTTGCCTTGGGCAAATCTCTTACGTGTCCCATGGAGGCGATCACCTCGTAGCCGTTTCCCAAATATTTCTGAATGGTTTTCGCCTTGGAAGGCGACTCCACGATCACCAATTTCGACATAGCATGTTCCTTCCTTTCTTTTCGAGCATAACCGATTCAGCTTCAGGACATACCGGAAAGCTGTCCCGCAGCATAAAACGCTATCATCTTACAATATTTCCGGAAAAATATAATTCTTTTAGAGAATATATTTATGAAGCATCCATCAAATTCCGCGCAGATAACGCTTACCGGGCAGAGACTCCGCCAGTCCTTCCAGCTCCAGCTCGGTCAAAACTCCCAGCAAAGCAGCGGCGGGAAGGCCAGTTTTTTCTTCCAGCCCCGCAATATCTATCGGTTCCCGGCCCAAAGCTTCCAAAACCTGACGGGCCTGGGGAGAGAGCTGAGCGGTGATATCCGCTAAAGCAGGCACGGCTTCCCGCTCTATCTGCATGGGAACTGTCAAATCCTCAAACAGATCGTATACCGGAGACTGGGGCTTCGCTTGAAGCTCTCCGCCATATTCCGCCAGAATATCCTCTCCGCATGCCACCGCATAAGCCCCGTCTTCGATCAGCTCCCGGCTTCCGGCAAATTCCGCCGCACCCTCAGGGCCGGGATAAATAAAGAGATCCCGATTTTGATCCAGCGCACGGGTGGCATAGATCATTGTGCCGCTTTTTCGGGCGGCCTGGATCAGCAGCGTTCCCCGGCTCAATCCTGTGATCAGCCGATTTCGCACCTGAAAGGTGCCAAATTCCGGGCGGCTAAGCGAAAAGTATTCCGTGACCAAAGCGCCGCCGTGAGAGCAGATCATATTCCGCAGCTTCGCGTTTTCCGTCACATAGGTGCTGTCCAGCGAAACCGGCAACACACTGATGACCCGGGATCCCGGAATTCCCAGGGCGCCGGTCAGGGCCGCGGCGTCTACGCCCTTCGCCCCGCCGGACACCACACAGGCTCCGCCTGCCGCCAACTGATAGCCAAATTTTCTGGCAGCGTCCAGAGAGGCGTCCGTTGCCTTTCTCGCCCCGGCAACACCGATGGAAACAACAGAATCCAGATCCGGCAGATTTCCCTTTAGATACAGTACCGCAGGAGGATCAGAAATATTCCTCAGCAGCTCGGGATATTTCTCACACTCCGGCGTGATCACCTGCCAACCCAGCTTTTCCGCATATTCCAACCTGGCCTCCGCCTGGGAAATACTGAAGTCCCGCAGCGCGGCGGTTTCCCGGTCCGTCAGATCCCGGCGGCTGTTCCACAGCCGTGGGCCGCCCCGGCAAAATTCTTCCAGCCCGCCGCTGTACTGGGCCGAAAGGTGCACGGGCTTCCTGCTTCCCGGAGAAAAGGCCTGCTGGGCCCAGATCCAGTAAGTGCGGTTATCCATGGCACACCCCCACTTTCACCGTACTCCCCCGCTGCATTTCCCACAGCAGGATCGTCGCTGCCGCAGAGGCATTCAGAGATTCCGCCCGGCCCGCCATGGGGATCGTCACACGGTCATGACAAAAAGCGATGGTTTCCGCTGTCAGGCCGCTGCCTTCGTTACCGATATACACCGCGTGAAGTCCATCGGAAAAATCAATCTCTGTGACTCGCCGCGCCGAAGCGTCCGGCACAGCTGCGTGAAGCTGAAAGCCTTGGTTTTTTAAAAGTTTACATAATTTTTCAGATTCTTTTTCCGCCCGCAGCCTCAGCCGGAACACCGCGCCCATAGAGGCGCGCAGCACCTTGGGCGACAAGGGATCGCAGCATTCACCCAAAAGAACGACCTGCCCAATTCCCAGCGCTTCCGCTGTACGGAACACTGTTCCCAGATTTCCGGGGTCCTGCAAATTTTCCAGCACCAGCAAAGGGGCCTGCTCCGGCTCCCATACCGCTTCAGGCAGAAGCCGCTTCGGCCAGCCGCAGACACAGAAGATTCCCTGGGAAGCTTTCGTGGAAGACAAAAGCTCCGCCACATGCTCCTCAATGAGATAGCTTTCCCGACAGGCGGAAAGTATGGGAGAAAGATAGTCTTTATACTTTTCTCCCGCCTGTTCCGTATAAAAGCAGCTCTCTACCGAAAGCCCGGAGAGCACGGCGTCCCGGCATAGTCTGGCGCCCTCACAGAGAAATTTTCCCTGCGTCCGGCGCTCTTCCCCACTGCGGGCCAATGCAGCGGCCCGGCGCGCGGTTTCATTTTGTCTGCTGGTAATGCGGTTTTGCTCCATCTGCCATGCTCCTTTCCGAAAAATTTGGAGGTTACTGCTTCCCTTTCCCCGAAAAATTTCCTGCCCCTGACTGCGGATAGAAAAACGGAAACGCCCAAGGCGAGTGCCTCAGGCGCAGATTTCCTTCCTTACAGGGCGGCCTTTGCCTTTTCCACCAGAGCGGTGAAAGCGGCGGGGTCGGCAATGGCGATCTCGGACAGCATCTTTCTGTTCAAGGTAACGCCGGCCTTTTTGAGGCCATTCATAAAGGTAGAATAATTCATATCGTTCATATGGCAGGCGGCAGAAATTCTGGTGATCCACAGGCGGCGGAAATCCCGCTTGCGCTGCTTACGCCCAATATAGGCGTAATTGCCGGACTTCATCACAGCCTGTTTCGCCATTTTAAAATGACGGCTCTTGGAACCCCAATAGCCCTTAGCGAGCTTTAATACCTTTTTCCTTCTTTTGCGCGTCATCATTGCGCCCTTTACTCTAGCCATATCTCTTCAATCCTTTCTTGTTATCCAAAAATAGAAGCTTTCAAACGTCCTGTCCCTTGCCCTTCTTATTTATAGGGCATCATTCTCTTGACAGCGGCGGTGTTGGTTTTATCAGTTACCACGGTGCCGCGGGCATGACGCTTGGTCTTGGGGGTTTTGCCGTGGCCGTTCAGCAGATGGCTGGTAAAGGCGTGTCCACGGATCACTTTCCCGTTTTTGGATAATTTGAAGCGCTTCTTGGCGCCGCTGTGTGTTTTGAGCTTCGGCATTTTGCAGTCCTCCTTAAATTTTACATTACTTGACGGGCTTGGGTGCAAGGAACATCAGCATGGAACGGCCCTCCAGCTTGGGAGCCTTTTCCACATTGGCGACCTCGCTCATAGCATCGGCAAACCGGCGCATGATCTCCTGCCCCAGCTCGGGGTGGCCCATTTCCCTTCCGCGGAAACGGATGGAAGCCTTCACTTTATTCCCTTCGGCAATAAAGCGGGTTGCATGGTTTTTCTTCGTCTCAAAATCGTGGGTATCGATATTGAGAGAAAGCCGGACTTCCTTGATCTCAACGACCCGCTGGTTCTTTCGCTGCTCCTTCTCCCGCTTCGACTGCTCGAAACGGAACTTACCGTAATCGATGATCTTACACACCGGGGGCTTTGCCTGGGGCGCGATCTTCACCAGGTCCAGATTCCGCTGCTCCGCCAGCTCCATGGCCTGCTTTAAGGGCATAACGCCCAGCTGAGAGCCATCGGAATCCACTACGCGAAGTTCCTTATCGCGGATTTGTTCGTTGATTTGCAGCTCTTTGTTGCTAATCGGTAAGCACCTCCATCAAGATTTCCTCAAAACTGATTTTCAAAGCACACCCGAAAATGCCACAAAAAAACGCGGGCATTTGCTTTTGCCCGCGATCAATCCGTATCCGCACAGCCGCTGCTTTCCCACTTTAAAGAAGCCAAAGCCCCCAAAGCAGAAAACCGCCTGCCGCCTGCTACGCTATTGACCTGTGACGGACAAAAACCGCACGGGTGGGAAATTGAATTTCTTTGCCTTCCGTAAAAGGCAGAACTTTCAACTTCCGCTTTGTTTTACCGAAAAAGAGTATACACCGCCTTAGCGGGAATGTCAAGGCTTTTTTCAGGAAGCGTTCCTGAGGCAGAATTCTTCATTTTCCATATCGTTTAAAACAGAGGAAGGCGAAAGCCGGAGATACCTCTTCTTTCTCAGACACACAGAGACTCAATTACCGCAAATACTTTTCGCAGATCTCCCGGATCTCTCCGGTTTGCAGCCACTTTCGCAGGGTGTTTAATCCCTGCTGGTTTTTTCTGCTGGGCAGCCAAAGATGCAGATATCCGTTTTCTCCATACTTGTCCCCGATATGCTCAATAGTGCGCTGTATTTGTTCCCTGTCATCAAGCTCAGGCTCATTGGCGCGGCCATATTCCATGCAGCGGCGCACAATGCGCTCCGGGTCAATATCCCGGTCGGCTTCGCTGATGATCCTGCCGTAAATGCTTCGGGGCTCGCTTTGCTTTGACGCCCGGTGATCTTCAATGGCTTCCCGCATGATCTGCCGCTGCTCCGGGGTGAACCAGCGTTCCATAGCGGCGTCCTCCATGAAAACCGCGCCGGAGGTCTGCTCATGATTTTCCCGCCCGAACCGAAGGCCCACATCATGGTAAGCGGCGATGGCGTATACCATGTTGATATCCACATCCAGAGATTCTGCCAGCTCCATGCTGTTTTCCAACACAGTTTTTACATGGTCGGAGCCATGGGCTTTATCGAAGGTTTCATAACAGGGCAGGATTTTTTCGGCAATGTAGTCACACAAGCTTTTCTCTAGCTGCTTCATTGGCTGATTCCTTCTTTCGTTTTCAGCCGGCTCAAAACGCCGGTTCTCTATCATAGGAACTATTATTCAAGCGTCGGCCAAAAACAGAGAAAACCGGAACGCCCCGGTTTTCTCCGTTTTTTCTATCCACTATCTAACTTCTGTACTTAATAGCCCAGCTTATGCAGGTTGTCATAGCTTGTTTTCAGGCAGTCAAAGGGGCTGCCGTCGCAGACGTCCTGCTCTACCAGAAGGTGCTTTACACCGCCGATTTCCTCCAGGGTGCGAAGAATTTTCGGGAAATCCAGGTTTCCTTCCATTACGGGAGCCATAATGGGTTCCCATTCCCGCACGGCCATATCCTTCAGGTGAACGCAGGGAGTTCGACCCTGCAGCTTCCTGAACCAGTCGCACACATCTCCGCCGCCCTTCTGTACCCAGAAGGTATCCAGGGTAAAGCCCATTTCGTCCGGCGCAAAGCTTTCCATCAGGGTTTCCATCACCAGCTTGCCGCCGAATTTCTGGAACTCGATATTGTGGTTGTGGTACATCAAGAGCTTTCCCGCCGCCGCGATTTTTTTGGCGGGCTCACGGAAGTCATCGGCAAAGTGCCACAGCCATTCCGGGGAGCAGTATTTCATGGGCATCATACCAATGCCGATATACTCGCAGCCCATGATATCATGCTCTTTAATGACCGCTTCCGTATCGTTCAGAATGCGGTTCTGGTCGGTATGGGTCAGCACGATCTTCAGCCCGTGCTTCTCACAAAGCTCCCGCACCTTTTCCGCCGGGATCGGCCCAATGGCCGAGATCTGCACGGTTTGATAGCCCATTTCCGCCACCCGGCCCAGAGAATAGTCCAGGTCTTTTTCTGTTTGCGTGTAGTCCCGCAGGGTAAATAGCTGCGCGCCTAAAGTCATCATTGCAAGGTCTCTCCTTTTGAGTGTTTTTATTTATGTTCTCTGCCGTACCGCTTCATAAAGCATAACGGTAGCGGCACAGGCTACGTTGAAAGAAGAAGCCGAGGAGCTTTCCGCCATGGGAATGGTACAAAGCACATCACATGCCTCCTTAAAGGCATAGCACAGGCCTTCTGTTTCATTTCCTGCCATAAACAGCAGCGGGCGGGTAAGATCCTGCCCATACAGAGGATGCTGCCTGTGGGCGGTAGTACCGATGGTGAGAAAATCGGGATAGCGCTCCTTCATCTCCCGGATAAACCGGAACACCGTTTCATTATCCGGCACCCGCACGGCGGGCACATGGAAAAAGGAACCCATGGAAGCGCCCACCACCTCCGGATCATAGAGGTCAACGGCATGGCCTGTCAGCAGCAGGCCGTCCGCGCCCAGGGCGTCGCAGGAACGGAGGATCGTTCCCAGGTTGCCCCGGTTGGAGGCCCGGTCAAACAGCAGGAAAAGCGGGGACTTTTCCGGAGACAGGCCTTCCGTCAGCCGGGAAAGACTGTCCTCCCGCATTTTTACCACCGCCATCAGCTCAGAGGTATCTTCCTTTCCGCTAAGCTCCCGCATCAGCCCGGGGGCAAGCTCAAAATTCACCTGGGTCTTTACCTTCCCCAG
>CAMVYG010000092.1 GCA_947171615.1 uncultured Clostridia bacterium | reverse complement strand
TGGCAAGCGTCCATGACCGACCGAAGCGACAGCTGAGAACAGTTCGCGGCAACGTCCACTGGCACGTGCTCACCCCAGAGGGAGAGCCAAGTCTTTGGGCGCAAGTTCCTGCTGGTCGAGATTCTTCGGCGTTTTCACGCCTCAGAATGACAGTGAGTAATGAATGATAATTTATACAAACTCTTATAAAAAGGAAAGGGCTTCCGCCCTTTGACAGAAGCCTTTTCTCATATGTCAGCGCAGCTTTACAGGGCGCAATATCTCATAGCCGATCCCCTCGGGGTAGTGCCGCTGGTAGCACTGGCATTCCTCTTCGTTCCACCGGAACCTTCCCACACTGGCGGCAGTGCTCAGCCCGTTGGGGTCAATATGGTCAGCCTTCAAATCAAAGCTCCACGCCAGCTTTTCCACCCGGCTCATAACCTCTCCATTATCCTCCATATAGTCAAAAGGCGGATGGTAAAACACCAGGTAATAGCTGCCGGGAAAGGAGCGGATCTCAAAGCCCTCCGGTACCGGGCCGTCATAGTTCTCCGCCACGCCCAGCCCGTAAAAATACCGGCGCTCGCCGCCAACATAGTACCAGCCCGCCGTGTGGGGGGTTACCACCGGATGGGCTTTATCCCGCATGCTTTCTATCATGCCGATAACCTCGTCACAGCCGTGGTACTGCCAGAAGTCCCCATACCCTGTGGCTCTTTCCTCCCAAATGCCCATGTACTTGTGAGCGGGGATGTACTCCACCCGCACCCGTGCTTCTCTCAAATCATTTTTGCTCATGCTGCTCTCTCCCTCATACAAAATAGAATACTGCCAGGGGTGAAACACATCCTTCCCCATGAAAAGGGGGATAGGGCCGGGATCTCTGCGGTATGCGGCAGGGGTACGTCCAAAGGCCTCCCGAAAGGCTCGGGTAAATGCTTCCTGAGAAGAAAAGCCGTACTTTACCGCCACGTCTAAAATCCTGACGCCGGAGTTTTGCAGCTCCAATGCGGCGCTGCTGAGCCGCCGCCTTGCCATATAGCTTTTCAGCGTGCAGCCGTACACCTGATGAAACAGGGCAGAGCAGTACCAGGGAGAATACCCCACTGCCCGGGAAAGCTCCCATAAAACGGGTTTCTGCTCCGACTGCTCCAAATGCTCTTCCAGCCAGCCGATCATTTTCTGTACCGCTTCATTCTGTTCATACATACCGGTTTTCCCTCCGACAAAAGAAGCATACCATATTTCCGGGAAAAAGATTTGATGCTACTTGGGAAGCTTTTCTCAGTGAAAACCCCTGCCACGGTATAAAAGACCGGGCAGGAGTTTTTTATAAATTATCAAGCTAATCGCTACCATCTACTGTCATTATCTGAGAAAAGAGGCAGCCAGCACCTACTGTCATCCTGAACAGAAGAGGCAACGCCTCTTCTCGGTGAAGGATCTCGAATAGCAGAAACCAGCGCATAAAAAAACCTTTTACTCGCCAGCCATTTCTAGCCGAGATTCTTCACCGCCTTTGGCGATTCAGAATGACAGTGAGTAGTAATCGATAATTTATGCATTTACCTCACTGCGCTGAATGCTTCGCTTCAGCCAGTTCATGCGAAGGTAATAGATGATAAACACGATAGCGGTCACCACCCAGGTGACCGGGTAATTCATAGCCACCATCTGCATGGTGCGGTGCAGAGGCACCGCCACAGCGATCCAGAGGATCCGCAGTCCGCACACGCCGAAGCAGGTGATGAGCATGGGCTGCAGGGCTTCCCCTGCACCCCGGATCGTGCCGGACAGGATCTCGATGAACACATAGGTAAAGTAGGACGGCGCCAGCACATGGAAAAAGCTTTGCCCGATGGAGATCACGGCTTCATCCGCCGTAAAGAAGTGCAGCAGCTGGCCGCCGAAGAAAAACACCACCGCGGAAAGGGCAATGGTGGAGCTTACAGCCATGAGAAGGCAGACCCGGGTACCTTTTTTTACCCTGTCATATTTTCCTGCGCCGAAATTCTGCCCTGCAAAGGTGGTAATGGAAATGCCGAACGCCCCCATGACCATCCAGATA
This sequence comes from uncultured Clostridia bacterium, assembly GCA_947171615.1. Taxonomy (GTDB): domain Bacteria; phylum Bacillota; class Clostridia; order Oscillospirales; family Acutalibacteraceae; genus Acutalibacter. Next base: position 6,092 of record CAMVYG010000092.1, on the reverse strand, counting down.
AAGCCGTCGATCTTGCCGATAGCCGCCCAGGAGGCAATGGCGTCTGTGCCGAAGGAATTGATAGACGCCTGGATCAGCAGATTGGAAACGGAATACAATACGGACTGGGCGCCGGAGGGCAGGCCGATCCGCAGCACATTCTTAAAGATGTCCCTGTGAAATCGGATCCTCCTGAGCTCTACCCGGTAAGAATCCCGGGTAAGCAGAAGCCGGAGCATCACCAGAACCGCGCTGATCACCTGGGAAAGCACCGTGGCCAGCGCCACGCCGAACACATCCCAATGAAAGGCCACTACAAACAGCAGATCCAGCACGATATTCACAAGGCAGCAGACCATCAGCACATACAGGGGCATTTTGGAATCTCCGATGGCCCGCAGAATTCCGGTGCCCACATTGTAGATCAGGCAGGCGATCACACCTGCGTAATAAACGTTGATATAGGTCAGCGCCCCATCCAGAATGTCTGCAGGCACACCCATCAGCTTCAAAGCAGGCCGGGAGGTGAGAATTCCCGCTACGGTAAGAAACACACCGCCCACAAGGGCAAGGGCCATAGAGGTATGGACGGCTTTAGAAACGTTTTTTCCGTCTCCGGCCCCGTAAAACTGGGAAATGATTACGGTAGCGCCGGAAGCCAGGCCCACAAAAAAGCCTACCAGCAGATTGATCAGCGTGCCGGTGGTGCCCACGGCGGCCAACGCTTCCTTCCCCACGTACTGCCCCACGATCACGGTATCTACCGTGTTATACAGCTGCTGAAAAAAGGTGCCGATCAGAATGGGAAAAAAGAAGCCCAGCAGCTGTTTCCAGATCACGCCTTCTGTAATATTGTTCGCTCTGTTTTTCATCTCAGCCAAGACCCGTTTCACTTTCCAAAATTTCCTGCTGCCAGCTTTTAGAGCAGGACAGCCTGTGTATTCTCACAAAATAGGCAATCACCAAAAGAACCGCCGCGCCCAGCCATGCGCCTACTTCCGCATAGAAAATTCCCTCTTCTCCCATGACAAGGGGCAAAAACAGCGCTACCCCGATGCGCATTGCCATTTCCATAAAGCCGGAGGCCATGGGGATCACCGCGTCTCCCAGACCCAGCAGCGCCGCGCGATAGATATGGAGCATATACAGGATAGGCAGGCACAGGCTCATGATAGCCAGATAGTGATACCCGATTTTCATGGAGGCATCCACCTCCGAGGGCGTGCCGGAAATGAAAAGCCCCAAAAACACCTTGCCGAACAGCAGCATGCAGACGGCGATCACCGCCGAGGTGACAAGGGCGATCACTGCCGCACTGCGCATGCCCTGCTTGATCCGCTTCAAAAGCTTCCCGCCTAAATTCTGCCCCACATAGGAGGTGACCGCATAGCCGTAAGAGGTGGCGGCGATCTCCAAAATGCCGTACAGCTTATTGGTAGCGGTAAAGCCCGCGATAAACAGCATCCCATAGCGGTTGATGACAGACTGCACCACCATGCCGCCCACGGAAATAATGCCATTCTGCAAAGCCACCGGCGTACCGAGCTTTAAGAGAGCGGCTGTCATTTGCCGGGAAGGGAGAAGATCCCTCTTTTCCAGCTTGATGATGGTGACCTTCCGCACGTTGAAAAAACAGTAGATTCCGGAAAACACCTGGGCGATCACAGTAGCGGCCGCCGCGCCGCCGATCCCCCAGTGAAAGCCCATGACAAACAGAAGATCCAGCCCCACGTTGATCAGCGCCGCCACGATCATGGCATAAAGAGGCGTTTTGCTGTCTCCCAGCGCCCGAAGGATCGCGGCAAGGAAATTGTAGGCCATGATCACAGGGATTCCCCCAAAGATGATCCGCAGATACAAAAGGGAATCTCCCAGAATATTCCCCGGTGTGTTCAAAAGCCGGAGCACCGGCTCTGCGGAAAGCTGGCTCAAAAGCAAAATTGCCACAGAGGAAACGGCGCAAAGCGTCAGGGAAGCGCCGACGGACCGGGAAAGCTCCCGATGATCTCCTGCACCGAAATACTGGGCCATTAAAATGGAAAAGCCCTGGGTCAGCCCCTGAACAATGCCAAGCACCATCCAGTTCAGCCAATCCGCCGCACCTACCGCGGCCAGAGCCTGTACGCCCACTACCTGCCCTACCACGGCGGTATCCACCACCGTATAAAGCTGCTGGAACACATTGCCCGCCATCAGCGGCAGGGCAAAAGAGATCAGCAGCCGGGCAGGAGAACCTTCTGTCATATTTCGAATCCGCTGTGCCATGAAAAACCTCCGGTTTAGATTTTAGATTCTGGATACTGGATGTTGGTAATTAGTTGTTTGCTACTAGTTGTTAGTCGTTAGAAAAGGGCTTTATACCTGCTGGCTGAGATATAACCGAGATTCTTCGGCGTTTCACGCCTCAGAATGACAACAGGTAGTGGAGGCCGGTGAGATAAATTATAATTTAGCAGCTGCTCTGGTTCCCGCATCGAAAAAACAGCGGAAGCGAAAAGAAACCCTTCGCTTGCGCCGTTTTTATGCCGAATATTGCTATCTTATCACGGACTATCGGAGTTTGCAATACCCTTTTCGAGGGTTTTTCAGAATTTTCCGCGTTCTTTATCCACGCATTTTTCGAGAAAAGCCGCGATCTGTTTTTCACAGCCGGGGGTATCCATGGCAAAGCTTTGGGCATGGCCTGCCTCCGGCACCAAAAACACGTCTTTTTCTCCTGCACAGGCGGCAAAGTTTTCCCTTGTCATGGAAAGAGGAACAAAATCGTCCTGTTTCCCGTGAAGGAACAAAACGGGCAGATGGGTTTTCGCCAGCGCTTTTCTGGAATCTGCCCCTTTCAGGGAAAATCCCGCCCGGCACCTTGTGAACAGTTCGAGAATCAAAAGCAGAGGAAAAGCGGGAAGCTTAAAATCCCGCCGGGAAACATGCTTCATGATCTCCCAGGGAGAGGTAAAGCCGCAGTCGGCAATGACGCCCCGCACACAGCCCGGCAGCTCCAGCTCCGACGCCATCATCACGGTGGAAGCTCCCATGGAGATCCCCGCAAGGAAAAGGGCTTTCGGACGAAATCGCTCTGCAAGGTACCTGGCCCAGTCCCGGCAGTCCAGCCGCTCCTTCACCCCATAGGTGATATACTTCCCCTCGCTGAGACCGTGGGACCGCTGATAGGGCAGCACCACAGCATAACCCAGGTCGTGAAAGAATTTTGTTTCCAATGCAAAATCGATAGTGGCAAGAGAGCGGTAGCCGTGGAAGGCCAGGATCATTCCTTTGGGCGCTTCCAAATCGGCGGGAAGATACAACGCCCGCAGCTTCAAACCGTCAAGGGAAGTGATTTCCAATGTTTCCGCTGTGTGCTCCCTGATCCATGCCTGGGCCTCCTCCATTCTTTCCCGAAAGGGATTCCAAATGGAATCCGGCTGCTCATACTGCTCATCCTCCCGCTCCGTGGAGCGCCGGAGAACGGCAAACCGAAAAAAGTACTGTCCCGCTCCAAGCAAAGCCAGAAGCAACAACAGGAAAATCCCCGCCAAAATCCAGATCCACATAAAAACTTTCCTTTCCCGGCAGTGATACAGCATCAGAAAAAATTCTTACAAAAGAAGCGTCTCCACAGGGCCATAGTCTCCCAGAAACTGCATGGCATTCATGCCGACAGCCCGGGCGCCCTCCACATTTTCCGGCAGATCATCGAGGAACAGACATTCTTCCGCTTTCAGCCCATAGCGCTTTAGCAGATACTCATAGATTTCCCGATCCGGCTTTAAGAGGTGTATCTCAGCCGAAACCACAATGCCTTCAAAGTATTCCTTCGGCACGTTTGCCGGGAAAAACCAATGAAACGCATTGCTGGCGTTGGACAGCACAAACAGCCGATACCCCCGCTGCCGCAGGCGCTCACAAAAGGAAATTGCCCCCTCGATGGGCTGCATATACCTGTACCACTTCTCACAGCAATTTTGCAGCGCTTCCCAATGCTTCGGAGAGACCCGCTTTTTTATCAGCTCAAAACGGTCTTCGTCCTCAATGGTTCCCAGATCTCCCTGCACCCATTCCGGCCCCTGAAACAGTTCCCTGCGAATCAAATCCTTTTCCGCTTCCGAATGGCAGAAGGCATTTAGGGGAAGCTCCGGGTCGTACCGCAAAAGCACATTTCCCATATCAAACACTACATTTTTTATCACAAGGATCCCCGCCCTTTCTCAAATCAGCTTATTCTTTTCCAAACCTTTCCCAGAACCGCTTTAACGTTTTTTCCCTGTCAGATCTTTGAAGGGGGTTAGGGCTCGTTTGAAAAATCAAAAATGCCATATTCTTTGGCAGCCCTGTGCCAGTATTTCTCCGGCACCTTGGCCCAGCCGGCTTCCGTTCCCGTTTCCATACGGTACAGCTCCGCCGCTCTTGTGGGAACTACCATAAAGGGATCTTCCCCTGTGAGCGCCGCATGACGCAGCAAAACCGCCCACATGGGAGCCCTTTGGATCAAACCGGAGGTTTTCAGATTGTCAATGGCCCTCTGCCAATCATAGGGAATATTCAGAAATTCCGGCTTCCATATACCCTGCACGGGACGCAGGATCACCATTTGAGCAGCCCGGGCGCATTCTCTTTCTTTTGGTCCGCTTCTGTCGCTGCGGGCTCCGCTGGGAACTCCCACCGATCCTCCGCAGACGATCTGCTTTCCCCGAAACCAAAAGTGACGAAATCGGTGGACGTGCCCCGTAATCACAAAATCTTCCGGGAGGAACGCCATCTGCTCCAGCACCGCGGGATCGTTGACCAGCCGGGCACGGGTCTTATCCGGCGACCCGTGGCAGTACGCAAGAGACGGCGCGTTTTCTATCTGCCAGCTGCCGGAAACAGGCAGGCTTTCAAACCAGTCAATATCCTGCCGGGTAAGGTTTTCATAGCAATAAAGCAAACCGCCCTGGGCAGAGCAATTCGTCCAGGGCGTGCCGTCCGGCTGCTTTTCCCCGTTTGCCCGGTAGTCGATCATGTATTCCTCCCGGTTTCCCCGGATAAACCGGCAGTCAAAGCGGCTTTCCATTTCGTAAAGCTGCTCCATCACCCGCTGGGGAAAAGCATGGTCGGTGATATAATCGCCCAAAAACAGATAGTGGCGGATCCCCCGGCGGCGGGCATGCTCCAAACAGGCCTGCAGCGCCAGGTAATTTCCGTGAATATCCGCCAGCACGGCAACTTCCAACCTTCCGTTCATAAAGCTTCTCCATTTTTCTGGGTAAAGAGGTAGGTTCCCACCGCTACGGACACCGCCAGATTCAAAGAATCCACCGCGTCGGTCTGGTCGATAAACAGGCTTTGCCCATAGCCCTGAAATTCCGGGGGCAGACCGCTTGCCTCATTGCCGAACACCAGCGTATACAGTCTGCTTTCCGGACAGCTTTCCGGAGTCAGCACCGTGCCGCCGTCCAGCATAAAGGGAAAAATGCTTCGCTCCTCCCCGTATTTTTCCAGATACGCCGGGAAGTCCGGGAACCATTCCACCTCAAGCTGAAACAACGCTCCCATAGACGCGCGCACCGCTTTTGGATTCCACACGTCTGCGGCAGACTGCCCGATAATTGCCAGATCCCGGATTCCAAATCCCAGCAGGGTGCGCTCTATGGTACCAAGATTCCCCATATCGGAGGGCTCCACCAGCGCCACATGGGGGCGGGATTTCCCCAGCGTCCCGGTATATTTTTCAAATTCTCCCGCCGCATAGCAGATCTCTTTTTGAGAAATTCGTTCCAACGCCTTTTTCCAGCAAAGACAGGGAACCTTCTTTTCTTCACAAAGCTCCCGGAGCTTTTCCTTTTCCCGAAAGCTCTCGTCATAATAAACGGCTCTGGCCTGCTCCGGACGGTGCAAAAGCAGCTCGAAAGTGGGAAAGGGGCCCAGCGTATAGGAATGTTCAAATTCCTTTTTATATTTTTTCGGCAGCTCCCGGTTCTGTTCCATTCTCACTTTTCCTTTCAAAAAATCCTTCTGCCTCATTTTACCCTTTTGAGAAGCGAATGGCAAGAGATTTTAGTTGTTAGAAAGGGCAAGGGATGACTGCTAAATTACAGTTTAGCGTACTAACTAATTCTACCCCCTGTCATCCTGAACAG
>CAMVYG010000091.1 GCA_947171615.1 uncultured Clostridia bacterium | reverse complement strand
ATCTATAGTATATCCGATGGAAAGTGAAAAGTAAACAGAATTCCTACATTTTTCGGAAATACGGAAAAAAGCCTTGCTTTTCTCTCCCCGGTTGGTATAATATTTTCGATATCATAGCCCGGTACTGGCCGGGAGAGTTTGGAGAGGAAGCTTATGACACATCGCGAACGTTTTATCAAAACTTTGAAATGTGAACCCATCGGAGGCCAGGTTCCCACCTTTGAGCTGGTGTTTTTCCTGACTATGGAAGCCTTTGGCAAGGTACACGATTCCCAGCGCCACTATGCCCAATGGAAGCAGATGAGCCAGGTGGAGCGGAACCTCCACATGAACGAAATGGCGCAGCTTTATATCGACATTGCCAAGCGGTATGACCACAGCGCCATTTTTGTACAGCCCAATCCCGGCGATCTGGAAAGCACCCAGTGGCTTTTGGAGCTGATCCGGGAAAAGAGCGGGGACGAGTATTATATTATGATGCACGGCGACCCCACCTGGTCCATTCCAGACGGTGATCACATGATGGAGTTTTCCGAGCGGATGTATGAAGAGCCGGAAAAACTCAATGAAATCTCCAAACGCCGCCTGGATGAATGCCTGGAGACTGCCGCGAAGCTTCATCAGATGGGCCACCTGCATGATGGCTTTACCATGTGCGCGGATTACTGCTTTAATACCAATCCCTTTTTCAGTCCGGAAAAGTTTGATGAGCTGATCGTTCCTTACCTGCGGGACGTGATTGCCGGGTACCGGGAAATGGGATATTACACCATCAAACACACCGATGGCAACATCATGCCCATCGTGAAGCAGATGGCAGATTGCAAGCCGGACGCCATTCATTCCCTTGACCCACAGGGCGGTGTGACGATCCCCGAGGTGCGGAAGATCGTTGGGCCGGATATCGCTTTGGTGGGTAACGTAAGCTGTGCTCTGCTGCAAACTGGCACAGACGAGGAATGCCGCGAGGATGTGCTGCGTTCTCTGCGGGAGGGCATGGCGAACGGCCGGGGTTATGTATTCTCTACTTCCAACTGTGCTTATACCGGCTTGCCGCTGGAGCGGTATGAAATGATGATCGATATTTGGCGGCAGTATGGCAAGTATGAGGATTACGAGAAAAATTTCGGACAGAAGGGCTGAAAATTCAGCAGGGGTTTTCGGAAATTTTTTCTTGCATTTTCTTCTGAACTGTGATATACTCATTGAGATTCAGTGATACTATTGTCTGTAAAGAGGTGAAACTCAGAATGAAGCAGAATATACATCCCGACTATCAGGAGACTACCATCACCTGCGCTTGCGGCAACGTGATCAAGACACGTTCCACCAAGAAGGATATCAAAGTCGAAATATGTTCAAAGTGCCACCCGTTCTTTACGGGCAAGCAGAAGCTGGTGGATACCAGCGGCCGTGTGGATATGTTCAAGAAGCGTTACGGCATGGCAGACAAAAAGTAAGAAGAAGCTGACGGGCGGTGCGAAAGCGCCGCCCGAATTCGTTATCCTGCAAAAAAAGGGGGGAGCGCTATGGAATACCTTACCGTAAAGAAAGAGGGGCAGGATGAGTTTATCGAGAAAAAATCCCGCTTTATCGGCTCCTGCCGCCCGGTGAAAACAGAGGAGGAGGCCCTTGCGTTTATTGCGGCCCTGAAAACTAAGTACTGGGATGCTTCTCACAATGTGTACGCCTATATTCTCCGGGAAAACGGCGTGCAGCGGTTTTCAGATGATGGCGAACCCCAGGGTACGGCGGGAATTCCGGTGTTGGACACTTTGAAAAAAGCGGGCGTCACCGATACGGTGGTAGTTGCTACCCGGTATTTTGGCGGTATTCTACTGGGTGGAGGAGGCTTGATCCGAGCTTATTCCCATACGGCCTCTATTGCTCTGGCAGCGGCACAGAAGATTGCCATGCGGGAATGCCTGCTGCTGTCTGCCGCCTGCGATTATTCCGCTTATGGCAGGATACAGGGCGTGATCCCGGAGTGCGGCGGAGTGGTGGACGATACGGATTTTCTGGAAGCTGTTACGGTTCGCTTTCATCTGGATCCGGCTTCTGTAGGAGCGTTGGAAAAGCGGCTGGCAGACGCCACTGCCGGGACTTGCGTGCTGCAAGAGGAAGGCAAGCGCTTTTTTGAGTTTTCTATGGAATAGAGTTGGAGGATTCCTTTGCTCCAAAAATCGTACCATCGGTTGACAAAGGGAAACCGGCTGTCGGTCATAAACAAGCTGTTTAGGCGCTGCCTCACCGGTTTCTGATCATCAATAACCAGTAAATATTTGTTCTTTTTTCTGATCGAACCGGGAAGAACAAATCACGAATTACACACAAGCGCCCGCGTCTTTCCAAAACCGGAAAGGCACGGGCGGCTTTTACTTACTCAAAAATATTTATTTCGAGAATTCGCTTTCCAGAAGGGCGTAAGTCTCTGTCATTTGGGGCCACACCCGGAGTACCCAGGCTGTAGCGTATTCCGAATAGAGCTGAAAGTTTTTTCCTTCGGCCGGCGTCACATTGTTCAGTATTATGCCGCCCCGGGCGGTAAAAGGCTTTCCGTAAGCGTACCGCAGCTCGTAAACGGATAGAGGCTTTTTTTCTTTTCCAAATTGCCGAAGGTCGTCATTGGTTGGAAACCTGTTATGCGCCAGGTCATCCCGCAGAGCCGCTTCCAGCTTGTCGGAAAAGCTTTTGGGCAGGGAAGAAACGCTCACTGCGTTCTTTCCGGGCTCTTGTGTGTCATAATTCAAAGCGTATACAGATATTCCTGTTTTTTCATAATGGTGAAGCTCGGTCATCTTTTTTTCGTCTGCCGGATCCAACTTTATTTTCTCAATGCTACTCAAGGCGTCAATGGCGGATACCGGCGTGAGCCCGCTGATATATTCCGATGAAGTGGCAATTTCCTTTACCAGAGCATTGCATTCTTCATACAGAGCTTCGGTTTGTTCCGTGTGCCTGCCCTGATAGATGCAGTCCCAGTTGCCAACATAGCCCTGAGATCCGAAAAAGGTGAGGCCAACTACAGCACTCGGCTCATAAGCATTGCGGCCTGGCAGATAGGGATACTGATTGGCCCGCTCCAGCTCGATCCATTTTTTCTGAAGCTGCTCCACCTTGTGAAGCAACTCTGGGCTGTATACTGCGGTCTGCAAAGTGCGGTATGTTCCGTTTTCTCCATTGCTCCATGAAGAGGAGCTGTCCTGGATCAGCGCAAGAGTATATCCCATGGAGGAGAGGTTCCCCTGAAATGTTATACTGCCATCTAACTGAACAGCGCTGAGCTCCTTGCTGTTCATGGGCACATCCAGCCCCAGCCCGGTGGATACCGCCCCCAGGGCGCAGGCCGTGACGATCAGGGGAGCAAGCAAGGCCGACAGATGCTTTTTCATTCCCTTCACGCTTCTGTGGTACAGAAGCTCGGTAAAAAGCCACGCCGCAAGCAGGGCAAGGGCCATGGAGCCCAGCACAAGGGGGATCCCGGCGGCGTCAAAGTAAAAGAAGCGGAGCGTTTCCGGGAATTCCCAGTCTCCTTCTGTTTTGATTGGATGGGAGGTTAAGCTTTCCACTGCACAGCCGATAAAATTGACGGCCAGCAGAGCAGCTTCTATTCTGGCTGCCAGCTCCAGGGACTTGCAGGTGCGAAAGACGCCGGTATTCTCGCTTTCCCGGCGGCGGTAGAGCGCCCGCCCCAAAAAAGCCAACAGCAGGGAACCGCAGGTCCACCAGGCCAGCTCCCAAAGCTCCGGAGTGCCTATTCCACTGTAAAACAGTGCCACCAAAGGGGAAGCTGCTTGAACTAAGAATTTTTCCAGAAGGGTGGGAAGAGAGCCTGTCGGCAAAGTGTGAACCATGAGAGAGAGAAAGTAGGAAGCGCCCAAAGGCCAGCATGCGGAGAGGAGAAAGGCGTTCAGCACATAGCTGAACCATCCGCCGCTGCCTGCTGCGATCATGGAGAAAAACAGGAACGATGCTGCCCCCAGGATCAAGTAGGAAATCGACACAAGCAGCCAGCTGGAGAGATGATAGAGGAACAAATTGAGAAGCAGGGCCGGAAGCAGCGGGATCCACAGAGAAACAAGTCCCGCAATTAAGGCGGCTGCATACCAAATCCCCCGCCGGGAGGGCAGGGCGTGAAGAGTATCTGCCTGCCTTCGGTTGAAGCATTCGCCCAACAGCAGCAGGGGAGCCGTTGCCGAAAAAATGATTACGGGCACGGTCATTATCACGATATGCTCAGCCGCAAAGCCTAGAAACAGCAGGGCGGCAGCATAGAGCAGCGTGACAGGCAAACATCTGCGAAGCTGCCACTGGAGCAGGGCAAAAAATTCTTTTCTATCCCAGGATGTTGTCGATGTCATAACCGGCCGCCTCCATTTCGCTAATAAATACCTCTTCCAGAGAGAGGGGAACGCATTCCCGGAAGGTAGGGGAAAACCCGTCCAGGGCTTCCAGGATTTCATCTTCCCTGCCCCGTGCCACAAAGGTCAGCATGGAGCCGTTTCTGTCAATGCTTGTGATACAGATTTTTTCCTTGAGTGCGGAAAGCTCCGGCATTTCCTGGAACACCGCCTGAAACCGGTGCAGGCACAGGTTCATTTCGTCCAGCTCCTGCTCCAGTACTAGCCCGCCCTTGTGAAGCAGAACCAAGGAATCGCAGAAATCCTCCATTTCCCGCAGATTGTGGGAGGCAAGCACCACCGTCATCCGGCGATTTGCTACTTCATCCACGAGAACCTTTTTTGTCAGGTGCCGTACCACCGGGTCAAGCCCATCGAAAAGCTCGTCTAAAAGCAGGATATCCGGGCGGGAGCTGAGAGCCAGAATGATCCCTGCCTGGCGGCGGTTTCCCTTGCTCAGCGTACCAAACCTTGCTTTTTCGTTTACCGGAAACATAGCGCACAACTGCTGGAAATAGTTTTCATCCCAGGCGGGATAAAGCTTTTGAAACACCTTTCCCATGTTCAGCACGGAGCTTTGCGGGGGCAGCCACAGGTCATCCGGCAGAAAACGGAGCCGCATTTTTACGGCTTTGTTTTCCCAGATCGGTTGGCCGTCAACCAGCGCCTCTCCAGACGAGGCGCGGTATACGCCTGCCAAAACTCGCAGTAAGGTGGATTTTCCCGCTCCGTTGGAACCGATCAGCCCGAAAATGCTGCCGGTATCTATGGAAAGCGCCAGGTCGTTCAGAGCCAGCGTATCCCCGAATTCCTTGCGCAGGCCTTTGATTTCTATCATCATGCGTTCCCTCCTTTATGTTCCTTTTGCGGCGCATCCTGAAATTCCAAAAGAGCCGTCTGCACTGCCTGGGTAACGTCCTCCGGGGCGGCTCCGCATTCCAGGGCTTCCAGAAGAGCTTTGTGCAGTTTCTCCAGAGCTTCCCGGCTGCGTTTTTCCCGAAGGGCGCCGCCGCTTACCAGGAAGGAGCCCTTTCCGGGCAGGGAGTGGATGACCTCGTCCCGTTCCAGCATGGAATAGGCCTTTTGGACGGTATTGGGGTTGATCCCCAATTCTCTGGCTACCCACCGCACGGAGGGCAGCTGTCCGGTTTCTCCGAAAGCACCGGCGGCGCCCAGCTTTATCACGCTGTGGCAGATCTGTTCGGAAATGGGAATTCCACTCTTATAATCAATCGTAAACACAGCATCACTCCAAACTGTATTATCTGTACTAGTACAGTCAGATTATATACCCTGGTTTCTCTCCTGTCAAGGGGAAAAGAGAAAATATTTTAAAAAATTCGGAGATGAAAAAAGTATTTTACAGGAAAACTGCGTATAGAATACGTAGAAAAAGTATTGCAGGAAGACGGCTTTTGAAGGGAGGACACTCTATGACGGTGCGGGAAGAAACGCAAAAGCTGGAACGGGAGACTCTTTCTCCCGGTGCAGCCTTTTCCGATGCCACAAAGGGCAGGGAAAGGCCGGAGGAGGAGTGTGAGCTGCGCACTCCTTATCAGCGTGACCGTGACCGGGTGATCCACTGTAAGTCCTTCCGCCGCTTAAAGCATAAGACTCAGGTGTTCCTGGCCCCGGAGGGAGACCATTACCGCACCCGGCTCACCCATACCCTGGAGGTTTCACAGATCGCCCGAACCATTGCCAGAGCCCTGCGGCTCAATGAGGATCTGACGGAGGCCATTGCGCTGGCCCACGATTTGGGGCACACGCCCTTCGGCCATGCCGGAGAGAGGGCGTTGAATGCCGTGATGGACGGCGGCTTTCGTCATTATGAGCAAAGCGTCCGGGTGGTGGAACGGCTGGAAAAGGACGGCCGGGGGCTGAATCTGACCTATGAGGTGCGAAACGGAATTTTGTGCCACACCGCCGGTACAGAGGCGGACACCGCCGAGGGAAAGATCATTCGATGGGCGGATAAAATCGCCTACATAAACCACGATATTGACGACGCTATCCGGGCAGGGGTCATGCGGGAGACCGATATTCCCCGGCGTATTACCAGTGTGCTGGGAAATTCCAAGACAAAGCGGATCACATCCTTGATCAAAGCCGTGGTGGAAAACAGTAAAAACGGCATGATCGATATGGACGGGGAAACCTTTCAGGCCTATGACGAGCTCAGCGCCTTTATGTTTGAAGCGGTGTATCTGAACGAATACGCCAAGAAAGAGGAAAAGAAGGTTCCCCATATCATGCAGAGCCTGTTTGACCATTTTTTGAATCCCGATCATCTGCCGGATTACATGAAGGAGATCGCGGAGCGGGAAGGAAAGGAAACGGCAGCCTGCGACTATGTGGCGGGCATGACCGACCATTACGCCGTGGCCTGCTATGAGGACATCTTCATTCCCAAGGCCTGGAATCTCCGCTCCTGAATTTCTTTACTATAAAAAATGATTCGATATCACCCTTGAGAAAGCCGGTACTTCTCCGAAAGGAGAAGGCGGTCATTTATCCAGAAAAGGAGGAAGCATCAATATGCCCTTTCCGCCGGAATTTTTGCGGGAGCTGGATTCCCGCAGTCCCATTGCTGATATCGCTTCCTCTTATGTGGATCTGAAGCGGCGGGGAAAAACTCTTTTGGGGCTGTGCCCCTTTCACAATGAAAAAACGCCTTCCTTCAATATTTACCCGGAAAACAATTCCTTTTACTGCTTTGGCTGTAATAAGGGCGGGGGTGTGTTCCAGTTCGTTATGGGCGTGGAGAATCTGGCTTTTCCGGATGCGGTGCGCTGGCTTGCCCAGCGGGCGGGCATGACGGTGCCGGAGGACGGCGTGGACGACAGCATGTCCCGGCTGCGCACCAGAATTTTGGAGATCAACCGGGAGGCAGGCCGTTTCTTTTATAAAACTCTTTCTACACCGGAGGGAAAAGCCGGGCTCGCTTATCTTCGGGGCCGGGGGCTGGATTCCCAGACCATCAAGCGGTTTGGCCTGGGGTATGCGCCGGACAGCGGCTTTGCCCTGACAAACCATTTGAAAGCCAAAGGCTATACCCAGGAGGAAATGACGGCGGCAGATGTGAGCCGCATTTCCCAGCGGGGCCACCCTTATGACCGGTACCGGGGCCGGGTGATGTTTCCCATTTTTGATCTGCGGGGCAATGTGGTGGCCTTCGGTGGGCGAATACTCACCGATGAAAAGCCCAAATATATCAATACTACAGATACGCCGGTGTACCACAAAAGCAGCGGGCTGTTCGCCATGAATCTGGCCAAGGATTCCGGCTCCCGGCAGTTGATTCTGGCAGAGGGCTATATGGACGTGATCGCTCTGCACCGTGCGGGCTTTACCAATGCCATCGCCTCTCTGGGAACGTCTCTGACTGAAGAGCAGGCCCGGATCATCCGGCGCTATGCAGACGAAGCGGTGATCTGCTATGATTCCGACGAGGCGGGGCAAAGGGCCACTCAGCGGGCGATCCCCATTTTGAAAAACACCGGCCTTCGGGTGCGGGTGATCACGGTGCCAGGGAACAAGGACCCGGACGAGTTCATGAAAACTTATGGCGCGGAAGGGCCGATTCGTTTTAAGCAGCTTTTGGAGGCGGGCGGGAACGATACGGAATACCGCCTGGAAAAAATAAAGGCCAAATACAATTTATCCACGGAAGATGAAAAACTTCGCTATCTGCGGGACGCTTCGGAAAACGTGCTGGCGAAATTGGATAAAATGGAGCGGGATGTTTA
>CAMVYG010000090.1 GCA_947171615.1 uncultured Clostridia bacterium | reverse complement strand
ATACTGGATAGACAACCGCAAAGCGGTTGTCTTGAGAGAAAGCCTCGGCCACGCAGTGGCCGCCTTCTCCTTGAGGAGAAGTATCGGCTTTCTCAGAATAGGAAAATGGAAAATTGCAAAGCAGATTTTGGGCCTCTCGAAAAAGGTTTTGTGATATACCGGATATTGGAGAAGGTCAAACAAGTGGTTATGAATTACCAGAAACGAAATAGGAGTGTGTTTATGAACTGCCGAATGGGAGAACTGCGCAATAAAGAAGTCATCAATGTAAAGGACGGCGCGAGGATCGGCTTTGTATCCGATGTGGAGATCGACACCCGCACCGCGGCGCTGACAGCGGTGATCGTTTACGGCAGGCTGCGGTTGTTTGGCCTGTTGGGGCGGGAGCCGGATTTTGTGATCCCCTGGAAGGATATTTCCCTGATTGGGGACGATACCATGCTGGTCAATTATCAGAAGCCGGAGGCGGAAAAAGAAACGGGAAGGCTGAAAAAGCTTCTGGATAAAATCACCTTTTGACCCGAAAAAATTTGAAAAAAATCTTGCTTCCGGGGGAATGATATGCTATAATATCAAGGCTAAAATACACACGCGCCGCCTTGCGGAATATCCGAAATATACGGCGGAGCGGAGGAAAAACCAAGGAGGTTTTCAAAAATGGCAGTAGTATCTATGAAACAGCTTTTGGAGGCCGGCGTTCATTTCGGCCACCAGACCAGAAGATGGAACCCCAAAATGGCGTCTTACATCTTCACCGAACGGAACGGCATCTATATCATCGACTTGCAGAAGACGGTGAAGAAGCTGGAAGAAGCTTACAATTTTGTGCGTGATCTCGCCACCGAGGGCAAGAGCGTGCTGTTTGTAGGTACCAAGAAGCAGGCCCAGGAATCCGTGAAGGAAGAGGCTCTGCGCGCAGATGCTTACTATGTAAATGCCCGTTGGCTGGGCGGTATGCTCACCAATTTCTCCACCATTCGTAAGCGGATCCAGCGTTTGGCTCAGCTGCGTAAAATGGAAGAGGACGGCACCTTTGAACTGCTCCCCAAGAAGGAAGTTTCTCAGCTTCAGTTGGAAATTGAAAAGCTGGAAAAATATCTGGGCGGTATTAAGGATATGAAGGAATTCCCCGGCGCTCTGTTTATTGTGGATCCCCGCAAGGAGCGTATTGCTGTGGCGGAAGCCCGCAAGCTGCATATCCCCATCGTCGCTATTGTGGATACCAACTGTGATCCCGATGAGATCGATTATGTGATCCCCGGCAATGATGACGCTATTCGTGCGGTCAAGCTGATCGCCGGCGCCATGGCCGACGCCATCATCGAGGGCCGTGAGGGCCAGATGGGCGCCGCTGCCCGCGATGCGGAAGAGCCTGAAGAAGCAGAAGAGGCTCCCGAGCAGGAGTAAGCAGGGGACAGGCTGTCAATATCTCAGACCACAAAATTAGGCTTCCCTTCGGGAGTACCGAGGGCTGAAGGAAAGGATGAAATAGACAATGAGTTTTACCGCGAAAGACGTTGCCGCACTTCGGGAAAAGACCGGCTGCGGTATGATGGATTGCAAAAAGGCGCTGACCGCTTCTGAGGGCGATATGGAAAAGGCCATCGATTTCCTGCGGGAAAAGGGCCTTGCCGCCGCTGTGAAGAAGGCCGGCCGTATTGCCGCCGAGGGCGTGGCTTTTGCCACTGTCAGCGACTGCGGCAAGGTAGCCGTAGTGATCGAAGTCAACGCTGAGACAGACTTTGTGGCGAAGAATGCCGAGTTCCAGGCCTTTGTAAAGACCTGTGCCGATACCATTATTCAGCAGAATCCCGCCGATGTGGACGCTCTGCTGCAGTGCAAGGCCACCGGCTCTGAGCTTACAGTGGACGCTCTGTTGAAGGAGAAGATCCTTACCATTGGTGAGAACATTAAGGTTCGCCGCTTTGCCCGTTATGAGGGCGCTGTGACCTCTTATGTTCACGGCGGAGGCCGCATCGGTGTTGTCATGAAATTTGATACTACCGATGAAATCGCCGCTACTGAGGGCTTTAAGGCATATGCCCACAATGTGGCAATGCAGATCGCCGCTAGGAACCCCGCGTATCTGGACGAGTCGGCGGTTCCCGCTGCCCGCAAGGAGAAGGAGCAGGAGATCCTCACTCAGCAGATCATGGACGAGGGCAAGCCCCAGAATATTGCGGAAAAGATCGTGGCTGGCCGTCTCCAGAAGTTCTTCAAGGAGATCTGTCTGGTAGATCAGCAGTATGTGCAGGACAGCAAGCTGACCGTGCAGCAGTATACCGATTCTGTTGCTCAGGAGCTGGGCGGCTCCATCAAGATCACCGCATATACCCGCTTTGAGAAGGGCGAAGGCCTGGAGAAGCGCGAGGATAATTTTGCTGAGGAAATCGCCAGCATGGTGAAATAAGTCGTCAGCAGTCAGTTTGTCAGAAACAGAAAAGAGCAGGAAAAGGCCGAACCGGGAAGCATCCCGGTCCGGCCTTTTGTGCGTAAGGTTTAAATTTGTTTTTCGCCTGCCATCCACTTCAGCTCAATCAAAGAGCGAACCTCCTTTATAAGGTTTCGTTCTTTTTCTTTCCGCAAGCGCAGCTGCCGCTGCACCCAGGACAGCCGCCTCCGCAGCAGGTTTTTCCATTTTTCTTATCTTTCCACAATTTGCGCACGGAAAGGAATAAAACAAAGACAATCAAAAGACAGATCAAAATGGTAGATACAGTACCCGGCATAAAATTTCTTCCTTTCTTTCCGGGTCACTTTACCCGGCTAAATTAAAAGAAGCCCAATATGGTAGACCAGGAACGTAACTCCCCAGGCCACCGCGATTTGGAACAGAGCCACAAATCCGGTCCAGCCCCAGCTGTTTGTTTCCTTCTTGATGGTGGCAAGGGTGGCGGCACATGGCACATAGAGCAGGGAGAAGGTCATCAGGGCATAAGCGTTCAGTGGGCCGAAGCCCATGGCACCCAGGCTGCCTAAAATAGCCGACATTCCGGCGGCGGAGTTGATATTGGAAATGCCGAAAAGCACGGCGCAGGAGGAAACCACCACTTCCTTTGCTGAGATCCCGGCGATCAACGCTACCACGATCTGCCAGAAGCCCAGGCCGATGGGGGCGAAGAAGGGGACGATCCAGCGCCCGATCATAGAGCCGAAGGTCTGGGACATATCCTCGGAATACCCGTTGGGGCCGAAATTCAGCAGGAACCACATGAGAATGGAAGCGATAAAAATGGTGGTTCCGGCTTTGGTCAGGTAATCCTTCACCTTTTCCCAGACATAGATGAAAATAGTTCGGGCACTGGGGGCCTTGTACTCCGGCAGCTCAATGAGCAGGGCGTTTTCTTTGGTGTGTTTTTTATCAAAAAGGTGAATGAGAAAAGCACATAGAATTGCCACCAGCAGGCCCAGAAGATACATGGAGTAAGCAGCCAGCATAGCGCACTGTGGGAAAAAGAGCTGGGAAAAGAGAACGTAGATCGGCAGCCTTGCGCTGCAGGACATAAAAGGCGTGATGAGCATGGTCTTGTAGCGATCCCGTTTATTTTCCAGGGCACGGGAAGCCATAATGGCCGGCACCGTGCAGCCGAATCCGAGAACCATGGGGATAAAGGAACGCCCGGAAAGCCCCAGCTTTCCCATAATGCTGTCCATCACATAGGCCACCCGTGCCATATAGCCGCTGTCCTCCAAAAAAGCAAGGGCCAGAAAAAGAATGAGAATATTGGGAAGAAAGGTGAGGATCCCGCCTACTCCGGCAATGATGCCGTCTACCAGCAGGGAAATGACAAGGGGAGATACGCTGAGCGTTTCCAGCCCGGTGCGTACACCGCCGGAAAACAGCTCTAATCCCATTTCAAAGTAGCCTTTGAGCCAATCTCCTACCGTAAAGGTGAAGAAAAAGACCAGTGCCATGATCAGGAGAAAAATCGGCAGCCCAAACCATTTGTGGGTCAGAATACTGTCCGCCTTGTCGGTGATGGCAGCCTTCTTTTCCTTGTTTACCAGCACCTCCTGGACGATTTCGTCAATAAAATCGTATTTTTGATTGATAATTTCCTTTTCATAGCTTTTGCTCAAAGCTTCCGGACATTCCACGGGATAACGGGAAGAAATTTCCGGATCGTGCTCCAATAGCTTTAAGGCATGCCAACGGTAGTTTTGCAGCTCCGGATAATTTTTTCGCAAAAGAGGGATCAGCAAATCGATCTTATCCTCGATCTCATCGCTGTAGACCATGGCAAATTCCTTGTGATGCTGGTGCTGATGCCGTGTCTGCTCGGTGTGTTCCTCCGGCCCGTCATTTCCGTGGTGATGGATCAGGGGCAGATCGTGGCCCTGATTCCGATGGTGAGCGGCTGCGTGCATCAGAATATCCAGTCCGGTTTTTCGTCTGGCAGATACAGGGATCACGGGAATTCCAAGCATCTCCGGGAGACGGTGTAGATCGATCTCCATGCCTCGCTTCTCCACAATATCCATCATATTCAAAGCGAGGATAACAGGTTTCCCCAGCTCAATGAGCTGTAGGGTCAGATACAGGTTTCGTTCCAGAGAAGAAGCGTCCGCCACATCGATGATCACATCCACTTCATCGCTTAAAATGTATTGCCTCGTTACCTGCTCCTCCATGGTGTAGGAGGTCAGGCTGTAAGTACCCGGTAAATCTACCAGCCGGTATTCCTGGTCATGAAAGCGAAAGCTGCCTTCCTTTTTTTCCACTGTAACGCCCGGCCAGTTGGCCACCTTCAGATTAGCTCCGGTATAGGCGTTGAACAAAGTGGTTTTTCCGCAATTCGGATTTCCCACAAACCCAATAGATACCTCATGCGCCACAGGAAAGACCTCCTTTCTCTACGGAAATATGGGAGGATATTCCATATCCTACGGCAAACCGGGTCCCTCTGACTTTAACGATCATCGCGCCCCGCCGCTTTTTTCGCAAAACAAAAATTTCAGAGCCTTCGATCAGACCCAGCGCTTCCAGCCGCCGTTCCAGATTAACGGGAAGTGAGAGCTCCTTCACCCGGTAGGCAACGCCGGCTTCCGCTTCTTGTAAAGTGATCATGGCAGTGTTTCCTTTCCATGGAATTTGATAGACAAAAAAGTAGAACTTTAAAAAATACAGCTTTGATCGGTAGTAAATATAAATGACTGCCCGCCAAAGGATGACGTCGCTGGTATTCCTCTATTTCTTTAGAACAAACCCTGATCAAAGCTTAAAATATTCTGATAAAAACTTATCGCAGGATGCGGAAATTGTCAATATCTTTTCACCTTTTTGCAGAAAAAACTTTCTTTTTGGAGAGCAGTGTGCTATACTGGCATTACAAGTTTGTTACTTTTATGGATTTTTACACCATAGAATATAGGAGCTTTACTATGAATTACGGGAAAAAGAAAAAGTATATTCGTATTTTATCGGCGGCTTTGGCACTGTGCCTGTTGGTTCCGGGACAGGCTATGGCGGAAACGATTGATGAGGTAAAAGAAAAGCAGGAAGCTCTTCGCCAGGAAAATGAAGCGTTGGAGGCGAAGTTGGAAGTTTTGAAGGACGATGAGGCTAAGGCGCTGGAATATCAGAAAACTCTGGAAGAAAAAATAGGGGTTTTGGAAAAGAAGATCGATGCGGCCCGGGAGTCCATTCTCGTGATGGATCGGGAGATCGGCATTTTGGAAAAAAAGCTGGAGGCTTCCCGGGAGGAGCACCAGGCAACGATCGATCTGTTTGCCCAACGGATCAATACGCTGTATAAGACCGGTACGATAAGTACTTTGGAGATCTTGCTGAATTCCAATAGTCTTACAGAGTTCAGCATGAGGGCGGAGCTTTTGTCCCGCGTCACAAAGCATGACCAGGAGCTTCTTACAAAGATCGAAGAATATTTGGAAAAGACAAAGGAAGACCGGGAGCAGCTTCAGAAAATGCGCGCGGAGGAAACCGGGATCAAGAAGGAGCTGGAAGCCTCTCAGGAAGAACTGAAGGCTCTTTACACGGAGAATCAAGAGCTTCTTGCCCGGCTGGAAGCAGATCAGGCCCAGGCCCAAAATGCCATCAGCGCCAATAAGGAAGAAGACGCTGCTCTGGAGGAGCAAATTCAGGAATTGATCCGAAAGAAGAATGAAGAAGCGGCTTCCGGTGGGAACTGGGGAAACCCTGATAATCCCGGTATGCACGAGGGATTTTCTCCCCGTTGGCCTCTTCCTGGTGTAGGGCCGGATCATGTGATCGGCCATTTTGGCGATATCTATGACTTTGACGATGGCCCCCACATGGGGCTGGATATCTGGGCAGATTACGGAGAACCGATTATTGCCACTCAGGCAGGGCAGGTGATTTCCGCAGAGTATCACTATTCCTGGGGAAACAATGTATTGATCTGGCACAATGGAACCTTTGCTACTCGTTATGCTCACTGCAGCTCTCTGACGGTTTCTGCCGGTGATTATGTGGAGCAGGGTGATATCATTGGCTATGTAGGCTCTACCGGCTTTTCCACTGGAAATCATCTTCATTATGAAGTGTATTACGATGGTGTGCGGGTAGATCCCGATCCCTATCTGGGACTTTGATTTTACGGAAAGGGAAAAAAGATATAGCAGAGTTTCTCTGTTATACTATGCGTCCTTTACAGAATATGCTATGACAGAAGAATAGAATCGTTTTAACTGCCACCGGGTAGGAAATGCAAAAGCATTCGCGGCACATCGTTAGGTCTTGGAAGATGTGCAGGCGGATGCTTTTTTTGGAGGGAAAGCTTATATGCTGCAAAAGGCTAAATCGCTGCTTCTTTATTTTTCCAGGGTCGAGTTGTTTTTATGGGCAGGTTCGTCTGTTTTGATTCTTACTTTTTTTCTGGCTTTTGATCGGGAAAATTATCTTGTGCTGTGTGCTTCCCTGTTGGGAATCCTGTCGTTGCTTCTAAATGCAAAGGGAAATCCCATAGGGCAATGCCTGATGATCCTGTTCAGTTTGCTTTACGGTATCATTTCCTATCAATTCTCCTATTATGGGGAAATGATCACCTATTTAGGCATGACCGCGCCGATGGCGCTGTTTGCGTTGATTTCCTGGCTCAGGCATCCTTATCAGGGAAACAGGGGAGAGGTAACGGTAAGCCGCCTGGAAAAGAGAGAACTTTGCGTGATGGTTTTTCTGACAGGGCTGGTCACTTTGGTGTTTTACTTTATTCTGAAACATTTTCATACAGCAAACCTGCTGCCCAGTACGTTATCGGTTACAACAAGCTTTTTGGCGGTATATCTGACCTTCCGCCGCAGCCCGTATTATGCCCTTGCTTATGCGGCCAACGATTTGATCTTAATTCTTCTGTGGACGCTGGCAGCGTTGGCGAACAGCGCCTATGTTTCTGTAGCTGTCTGCTTTGTTTTGTTTTTTGTAAATGATGTTTACGGCTTTTTCAGTTGGAGAAAAATGGAAAAGCGCCAGCAGGAAGGGCAGACAAGACAGCAGAAGACGTGAAAAAACCCATGAATTCTGTAAGAATTCATGGGTTTTCCCGTAATATTCCGTGAAGCACAAACCGGGCGTCTCCAGCCGCATTGCTGCAGGTAGAGAGTGTGACGATCCGATCATCGGCGCAGGGGAGACTTCTGCCTGTAAAGCAGGAACTGACAGTAGCGTTTGTCAACCACTCATCAAAGTTTTCTTCGGTTAAGTCCAGCTTCCACGCGTCCTCTGTGACTTCCGCTGTCCGACCGGCAAAAATCTCTATTTCATAATTTTTCTCCGGCGTCAGAAGCAACGCTACCGGGTGGCTGTTATAAAACTGCTGCTGTTTGTATTGGAGCAATCCGGCGAACATGCTGCCGTCCTGCATGTTATGGCCGTAAATAATGCTGTGAGTATCGGAAAAATCCCGGCTGTTTTTACTCTCCAGAAAAATGCTGCCTGCATCGTTTGGCTCCCCGGTTACAAGGGTTCGCAGATATTCCTCGTTATCCTTTCCCTGTATTACCGGGTAGCTGATGGCAGTTCCCGGTAGGGAGAGCCAGGCAATAATATCCGGATTTATTTTTTGCAGCGCCTGAAAATCTACCACAGGCCATTTTTCTGTGCCTGCTTCTGACGAAGGTTTTTTAGATGCTTCATTTTGAATGGAAGCTTACTGTTACGGCAAAGGGGGTTCCTCAACAAACTGCAACAGATCGCCATATGCTGCTTGTCCTGCCTGATACCCTCGGACAATTTTCCAAATCTGCCAGACGGAAAGAGCCATATCAC
>CAMVYG010000089.1 GCA_947171615.1 uncultured Clostridia bacterium | reverse complement strand
AATCAGATTGGTTACTTTCTCAGACATGATAATACCTCCGAAATTTGTTTTAATCTTTGTTTTTGTTTTTAGAACCTTTCAGCATAGAGCCTGGAAAATTTCTCAGGCAGACTGCTTTTCCGCAATGGCGTTCAGAGCGACCACCAGGCCGCGCATGGTGCCGTTAAGCACATTGGCAAAGCCCTGGATCGGAGCATTGAAGCCACCCAGAACCTGTGCAATAAGCACTTCCTTGGAAGGCAGCTTTGCAAGTGCGGAAATACCGGCGGCATCTACCGTGTCGCCATCGATAAAGCCGGACTTAACGGTGAAGTTCTCGTGATCCTTCGCATACTCGGAAAGGATCTTGGGGGCCTCGGTATAGCCGTTCTCGCTGTAAGCGATGGCGGTAGTACCCTTCAGGGACTCATCCAGACCCTCGATACCGGCCTGCTCAAAGGCCAGGTGCAGCAGCGTATTCTTAACTACCTTATACTGGCAGCCAGCCTCACGCAGCTGCTTTCTCAGCTTGGTATCGTCCTCCACATTGATGCCGAGGTAGTTTACAAGCACACCTACATTGGCAGTCTTAAAAGCTTCCGCCAGCTCTGCCACCTGCTGCTTTTTCTGTTCCAGAATTTTCTCGCTGGGCAATGATTTCACCTCCGTTAGTTGAAATCCGTCCAAATCAAAAGCGCCTTTTCCCAAAACCGGGAAAAAGGCGCTGGAATGCAAGCAAATGATGGGAGAAACTCCCGTTCCATACGCTTATCTTTCCTCGGCAGGCCGGTTTCCCATTTCAGTCCGCAATGCGGACGCCTGCTGTCTTTGGTTGGACAGCTTGTTTATGATAGCACAGGAGCCCTGTTTTGTCAAGAAAATTTTCTCAGTTATAACACCGATACAGGAATGTAACGATCTGCCCTCTGGTGCATCTTTCGTTGGGACTGAATTTGCCGTTGCCGGTACCGGCGGTGATGCCCTGCTCCACTGCCCACTTTACGGCTTTTTCATAGTACTCTCCCGCCTTCACATCGGAAAAGGCACTGCCCCCGGAAGCTTCGGGAGATTTTTCCGCCCGGTGCAGGAACGTGACGATCTGCGCTCTGGTACAAACAGCCTCCGGGCTGAACTTCCCATCTCCCGTTCCGGCGGTAATGCCCTGCTCTACCGCCCACTGCACGGCCTTTTCATAGTAGGCCCCGGCCTTTACATCGGTAAAGGCCGTTCCGGTTCCCGCTGGCTCCGGCAAGCCCGCCGCCCGCCACAGGAAGGTGACGGCCTGGGCCCGGGTACAGCTCTGGTTGGGGCTAAAATGGGTTTTATCCGTACCGCTGGTGATTCCTTTTTCCACGGCCCATTGAACAGCGTCATAGAAATACTCGCTGTTCTTCACATCAGTGAAGCTGGGAAGACCGGGATCGGGGTTAGGATTAGGGTCAGGATCGGGCGTGGGGAGAAGACCAGGGAAATAGCTGACAAAACCCATATCATATAAAGAAACCCCTAAACCGGATTTTAGCAATGACATTTCCCATGTTATAACAGAAAGTTGTGTGATCTCATTACACATATTCTGAAAGAGTGTGGGACTTATTCCATCATCATTTTGAGTCACCTTAAAATACAATTCTGTCTCTTTTGTATAGGTGCGTATATTAAAGCTCCTGCACTCCCCCTTTGTCATGCTTCCATAATCCGTTGTAAACGAAGCCATCATTAATTGCTCATTGGCATTTTCCGTTTGCAGATTATATCCCATGGCTGACGATGCCTCTGCGCCATCGAGATAATGCACACCCAGAAACAGCAGTTCCGGAGTATCAGGCAGATAGTAAATCCTTGTTATAGAATAAAGGCCATCAACATCATAAGGAATATCAATGTATAAATCTCCTTCCACATCTAGTGCTCCATATCGGTTTATATATTCAACCAGAAGAGAAGCAGATCGATTTATTCTTACAGAATTATTGGCATCGTTTTCCTTTTGCTCAATTCCGGTAACTGTCCTGCTTACCGCCTTTAGTTGAGTAAAGGTTTCCTCTCTTTGCTCAATTATATTTTCCGAGTAAATTTCGTTTGTCTCCTCAGCAGACGCTCCCATCGGCAGGCACCCTGCCAGCAGCAAAACCGCCAACAGCGTACACAAAATTTTCTTTCCTCGTTTCATGATCCTTTCCTCCCTGAATAAAATTTTTCCGGCGGGGGAGTTCGGCGGAAGAACGCTGTGTCACGCTTTCCGCCGTCCTACCGTCCTGCCGGAAACATAAAAGGCAGCATCGAGCAAAAAACTCAACACCGCCTGAAAAGCCAAAGCGTAACACGAAAAGACCTTTTATCCCGCTTCCCCGGACTTGAAATAAAAAGAGGAATTGGGTATAATAAGGACGTGGTGCAGTCGCAAGACTGTTGTGTTGAGTGGTGCTTCACTCATCATAGGGGCGTAATGGGGTGCGACCCATTACGTCCTGCCGCTATTTTTATGTTTCCAATTATATTTTACTCTATAAATTACAAAAAAGCAAGAAAAGTTTTTACGTTTTCTTTGCTGTTGCCTCGCTCTTACGTCAAATAACGCTAAACACGAAAACGCCCGCCGAAGCATTCTTCGGCGGGCAGCTTTATGCTTTTCTATTACAGGAACTTGGCGGGGTTGATCTTTACGCCGGGGCCCATGGTGGAGCTGACCACACAGGAGCGCACATACTGGCCCTTGGCGGCGGAAGGCTTTGCCTTCACAATGGCGTCCATCAGGGTGTCAAAGTTCTCCTGAAGCTTCTGAGCGCCAAAGGAAACCTTGCCGATGGGGCAGTGGATAATATTGGTCTTATCCAGGCGGTACTCGATCTTACCGGCCTTGGCTTCCTGAACAGCCTTGGCGATATCGGGAGTAACCGTACCGGCCTTGGGGTTCGGCATCAGGCCCCGGGGGCCCAGCACCTTACCGAGACGGCCAACCAGACCCATCATATCGGGAGTGGTGATCAGCACGTCAAAGTCCATCCAGCCTTCAGACTGGATCTTCTGCACCATTTCGTCAGCGCCTACAAAATCAGCGCCGGCAGCCTGGGCAGCCTCGATGTTATCGCCCTTGCAGATTGCCAGAACCCGCACATTCTTGCCGGTTCCGTTGGGCAGCACGATGGCGCCGCGCACCTGCTGGTCGGCATGACGGCCGTCAACGCCCAGCTTTACATGAAGCTCCACCGTCTCGTCAAACTTGGCAGTGCCAGTCTTGACGCAGATATCCAGAGCCTCGCCTGTATCATACAGCTTGGAACGGTCGATCAACTTCGCACCGTCCACATATTTTTTTCCATGCTTCATATCTTTTTCCTCCAGTGGTAAATATCGGATGAAGTTTGTTTCCTCCCACCCGGGAATTAGTCTACTACTTCAATGCCCATGCTGCGGGCGGTACCTGCGATCATGCTCATAGCCGTCTCGATGGTAGCGGCATTGAGATCGGGCATTTTCTGCTCGGCGATCTTCTGCACCTGCTCGCGGGTGATCTTCGCCACCTTCTTCTTGTTGGGCTCACCGGAGGCCGTTTCGATGCCGCAGGCCTTCTTGATCAGAACAGCGGCAGGCGGGGTCTTGGTGATAAAGGTAAAGGAACGATCTGCGTACACGGTGATAACAACGGGGATAATCAGCCCGGCGTCGTTCTTGGTACGCTCGTTAAATTCCTTCGTAAAGGCCATGATGTTTACGCCATGCTGACCCAGAGCAGGGCCTACAGGCGGAGCCGGGGTCGCTTTTCCGGCAGGAATCTGGAGCTTAATAAAGCCCGTAACCTTTTGTGCCATGTTTTGCACCTCCAAAATTCGTGGTAAACCGTCCGCTGTTTGCGGCCGGTGCTGCGGCACAGCCGTGAGAATCAGATTTCGTCTGCGCCTCCCACAAGGGAGCAGTCCCTAAAAGGGCCTGCCCTTCCTCAAAGCGGAAAACCGCTGAGTTGCCTGAAAATAAAATTTTGTACACTGACGCTTTTTCAGCGAGCAGAAGCGCTGCCTCAGACCGGTTCGGCCTGATCCAGTTCCAGCTCTACGGGCGTATCCCGCCCAAACATGGATACCACCACGCGAATGCGGTTCTTCTCCACGTCCATTTCCTCTACAACGCCGATAAAGCCTTCCAGGGGGCCATCCACGATATTGACGGAATCGCCTACCTGATAGCTTACCTCGATGGAGCGCTTTTCAATGCCCAGCCTTGCCACTTCCTCTTCCGTCAGGGGAACCGGCTTGGAAGAGGGGCCTACAAATCCGGTACAGCCGCGGATATTCCGCACCGCGTACCAGGACTCGTCCGTCATGATCATCTTTACGATGACATAACCGGGGAATATTTTGCGCTCTACTTCCTTTCGTTTTCCGGCCTCCGTGATCTCCGTCACTGTTTCAGTGGGGACACGGATCTCCTGGATCAATTCCTGAAGCTGGCGGTTTTCCACTGTTTTTTCCAGATTGGAAGCCACCTTGTTTTCATAGCCGGAATAGGTATGCACCACATACCATTTTGCTTCTTCTGCCATCAGTTACCTCCGTTTCCAGCCGGACGAACACGCCGCCGGGACATTAAACCTTGGCAACATCCATCACCAGGCCCAAAAGATTCATAAAGCCTGTGTCCAGCAGAAATACAAACAAGCCCAAAACAGCCATGGTGATCAGCACCACCACAGTGCTTTTGGACACAGCCCGGGGAGTGGGCCATACGATCTTCTTCAGCTCGCCCTTGCAGTCGCGGAAGAACTTTACGATACGCTTAAAAAACCTGACGACGGCATTGGGCTTTTTGTCGTTTTTCTTTTCGGTTTCAGCCATGCTCTCCGCTCCTTACTTTGTTTCCCTGTGCAGGGTGTGCTTCCGGCAGAATCTGCAATACTTGTTCATTTCCAGCCTGTCGGGGTTGTTTTTCTTTTCTTTTTTGCTGAGATAGTTTCTCTGCTTGCACTCTGTGCAGGCCAGCACGATCTTCACGCGCATGTTTCGGCACCTCCGTGATTCGGATAAATTTTGTGGGAACCCGGGCAGAAGCCCGTCCCCTGCCTCCCTCGGGAAAAGACATGCCGCCGTGAAAAAGGCAACAAAAAAAGAACCTCTTTTCCGAGGTATAGACAGTATACCATACCCCGGAAAGCCTGTCAACTGCTTTTTTCGCAGGATCAAGGGGAAAAGGCAGCGAAAAGGGACTCCCTTCAAAAAGAGAGTCCCTCTCTGAAAACGTCTTTACACAGCTGACGGCCACATCATCAGGTCTTCAGCCTGGATTCCACCTTTTTCTGCTTCTTCTGCTTTTCTGGCTTGATCTTCTTCCCCTTCAGTTTCCGGGTATATTTCAAATCCTTTTGCAGTTCCTCTCCCAGGCCCTCACGGAGTGACGCAAATGCTTCGTCGCTCATAGTATTAAGAAGGGAAACCGTGACGATAGACCGCAGATCCAGGTCGCCGTTCTTGTACATATCGTCCAGCAGGGAACAAAGCTTTTTAAAGGGCTCGCTGTCGGGATATTGCAGCGCCAGCCCTTCGCACTTGGGAGCCACATGCTGCTTGACGAAGGTGACAAACCGCACCTGGCCGTACACGATCTTTTCCTCGTTCAGCTCGTCCTTCAATTCCGGGAAAATATTCACCAGACGGTTTAGGAAAAACAGGGGATCTACATTGCGCTCGTCGTCCTTGCCCCGCTTGCGCTTCTGCTGCACGATGGCAACGCGCTTGGGGCCGCGCACCACGTCCAGAAAGTCATTGAGAATGCTTTCCGCGTCCCTTTTGTCCCCTTCCTTTTCATCAAAAAGCCACAGGGAAAGGCTGCGCCAGTCTCCCACCTCGCCGGAAGCGGAGATGGTGGCGGAGCACAGCTCAAAGCGCTGATGGCCCCGGTCGTACCGCAGGCAGTAGGCCACCTCTTCCGTGGCGTAAGACGCGGCCCGGCCGCCCTCGTATTCTAAAGGCTCCGGCCCGTGAAAGCCCTGCTTGGAAAGCTCTTCGGCAAGTCCGTCCTGTATCAATGAAAACGCGTTAAAATCCAAAATGAAATCAACTCCACCCATATGATATGGGCTACAGTATAGCATAACAGGGGAAAAAAGTCCACTCTTTTTAGATGTTAGATACTGAATTCCAGACAAGGGTAAAAAGCAGAACTAACAACTAACGACTAAAACCTAACAACTCATTGGGGGAATATCATGGCAACCGCTTTACTTCTTGTGATCTACCTTGCCTATGTCAGCCTGGGGCTGCCCGACACTCTGCTGGGAGCTGCCTGGCCCGCCATGCGGGAGGAGCTGGGGACGGGGCTCGGCACAGCCGGAGCCATCTCCTTTGTGATTTCTCTGGGGACCGTGGTTTCCAGCCTCCTGGGCAGCCGCCTTTTAAGCCGCTTC
This sequence comes from uncultured Clostridia bacterium, assembly GCA_947171615.1. GTDB lineage: Bacteria > Bacillota > Clostridia > Oscillospirales > Acutalibacteraceae > Acutalibacter. Next base: position 1,936 of record CAMVYG010000089.1, on the reverse strand, counting down.
GGCACCGGCCTGGTGGCCTTTTTCAGCGTGCTTTCCACCGCCCTGTCTCTCTTTGGATTTTCCTGCTTCCACAGCCTTCCCTGGCTGATAGTAATGGCGATCCCACTGGGGCTGGGAGCCGGTGCGGTGGATGCGGGGCTCAACAACTTCGTGGCGCTGCATTACAAGCCCCGGCACATGAATTTTCTCCACTGCTTCTGGGGGCTGGGAGCCATGAGCGGCCCTGTTATCATGTCCTTTTGGATCGGCTGGGGAAACCGGTGGGGCATGGGCTACCGCACAGTTGCCTTTGTCCAGTTTTTTCTGGTGCTGCTGTTAGGCCTGTCACTGCCGCTGTGGAAGCGCAGCGAGCCGGAACGGCAGGAGCAGCAAAAAGCCCGCGAAAAACCTCTGGGAAATTTGGCAGCGCTGAAGCTGCCAGGCGTAAAACTGGGGTTGATGGCCTTCTTCTGCTATTGCTCTCTGGAGCTTTCCGCCGGGCTGTGGTCCAGCAGTTATCTGGTGGAAAAGCGAGGCGTTCCCGCCGGAGACGCGGCCTTGTGCACTTCTCTGTTTTACGGTGGGATCGCGGCAGGCCGATTTCTTGCGGGGCTGCTTTCCGAAAAGCTTTCCAGCCGGGTGATGATCCGGCTGGGACAAAGCCTGTGCGCTTTGGGAGCCTTTCTTCTGTTTTTGCCCTTTCCCCTGCCTGTCACGGTTTCCGGCATGGCCTTGTTTGGCCTGGGCTGCGCGCCCCTATATCCCGCCATGCTTCAGGAAACTCCAAACCGCTTTGGACGAGAGGCTTCCCAGACTGTCATGGGGCTTCAAATGGCGGTTTCCTATTTCGGCTCCACCGTTATGCCGCCTGTATTGGGGCTGCTTGCCCAACACAGCTCCATTTCCGTTTTTCCCTGGTTTCTTCTGGCCGCCATCGGGCTGATGGCGCTGTTCTGCCGGCGGCTGGACAGCTTCCTTCGGCAAAGGCCCGGAAAAGCGGTTGATAATTCTCCCCATCTATAGTATAATACCATTTTGTATATGGCCCTTACTGAAATATGAACCGAGGTGCGTTTCCATGATACATTCCACAGAAACAAAAATGAGACTTGCCGTGATCTTTGGCGGCGCTTCCTCAGAGCATGAGGTCTCTCTCATGTCTGCCACGTCCATTTTGGAAAATCTGGATCGTGAGAAATATGAAATTTTTATGGTGGGGATCACCAAAGAAGGAAAATGGCTGCTTTACACCGGCCCCGTTTCCGGCCTGATGGACGGCAGCTGGGAAAAGGCCGAGCACACAACACCCGCTTTTCTTTCCCCCGATCCCACTGTACACGGCCTGCTGGTAATGAAGGAAACCGGCGCGGAGACTCTGCGCCTGGACTGCGTGTTCCCGGCTCTCCACGGCAAAAACGGGGAGGACGGCACCATTCAGGGGCTGTTCCAGCTTTCCGGCATTCCCTATGTGGGCTGCAACACCCTTTCTTCCGCCGTGTGCATGGATAAGGCGGTCACCCACACGCTGCTGTCTGCCGCCAACATCGAGCAGGCTCATTACCTGTGGTTTTATGCGGATCGCTTTGACGCCGCCCCCGACACCATTAAAAGCAAGATCGAGGCCCGCCTCAGCTTTCCCGTGTTCGTAAAGCCCGCCAACGCCGGTTCTTCGGTGGGGGTAAGCAAGGTAGAGCGCAAAGAGGATCTGGACGCCGCCATTCGCAAAGCCGCCGCCGAGGATTCCAAGATCATCGTAGAGGAAGGCATTGTGGGGCAGGAGGTGGAGTGCGCTGTACTGGGGAACCGGGAAGCAGACGCTTCCCCGGTAGGCGAGATCGGCGCTTCCGCTGCTTTTTATGATTACGAGGACAAATACGTAAACGGCACAAGCCAGCTGTATATTCCCGCCCGATTAGAACCGGAAGTAGCTGAAAAGATCCGGCAGACCGCTGTGCGG
>CAMVYG010000088.1 GCA_947171615.1 uncultured Clostridia bacterium | reverse complement strand
ATCCTATACTCCCCAAGAGCAGGAAGCGTCTTTGGGGCAATTTGGCGTTCCGCTGAAAACAGAGGTAGATCTTTCCAACCCCTGGGGACAACAAGATTCAGAGCCTGCAGCCCCGGAAAGCGGCGCTCCCGAGCAGACCTCTCCTACCGAGCAGGCTGCTCCCAAGGAAAAGGCCACTCCGCGAAAACTGATTGAAATTGAAGATATCCGTGTGGATTTTGGCGACGATGAAGGATAAGACATGTTTTTTACGAAATAACAGAAAGGAGGAAGAACATGGCGGCAAGAAAGCGTAAAAAAGTGGATAAGCGGCTGATCGCCGTAAGTATTTCTACTGTAGTCATCGCACTCTTGATCATTGGGCTGTGGCTGTTCCTCCAATACCGGAACGACAATAAATTTGTGGAGGTTGTTCCTGTTTCCGATGTTTCAGATTCCTATTGGGGAGATCAAAGCTCTTCTTCCGGACAGATTATCAGCGACTATATTCAGGAGCTGTATCCCGCTTCCGATAAGGTGATCAGTGAGATCTTTGTACAGGAGGGACAGGAGGTTCATATTGGAGATCCCCTTCTCCAATATGATAAAACCCAGTTAGAACTGGACGTTGAGCTAAAAGATATCGCCGTCAAGCAGGCTGATCTGAAAGTGACAACCGCCCAGAAAGAACTGAAAAAGCTGCAAAACACAAAACCATCTTCCACTCCGCGTCCTACGACGCGTCCTTCCGCCCGCCCTACTGTACGGCCTTCCGCAAAGCCCACCGGCACTCCCACGCCCACCCCGGTGCCCCCTGCGGATGTTACCCTTTACAGCCGGTTAGATCTGGATTCTGTTCCCTATGAGGGAAGCGGCACTTCTGAGGATCCCTATATTTTCCTCTGCACCAAGGATTGCATCATGACGCCGGAATTTCTGCGGTGGCTCTTAGGGGATCCCAGTGTTCAGCCTGAGCCTACTCCCATTCCCGATGAAGATCTTGACGGTGATGGCGACACGGAAGACTCTGATTCTCCGGAAGACGGAGAAGAACCTACCCCCGCTCCTACTCAAAAGCCCTCCAGCCAGCTGGTTTCCCCCTTTGCCGCCGTGTTTGAGGTGCGTGATGGGAACTCCAATTACGGACAGCTGATTTCCGCTTTTAAGCTGGATGGAACCCAGCTTTCCGCAAATTTCCAACTGGCAAATACCATTCCCGGCTATAACACGCTGGATTCCATTGAAACGATATTTGGCGCAACCCCTACGCCCAGCGCAGATAATTATAACCATATGGGATATACCTCTGCTGAGCTTAGCCGCCTGATCACTGAGAAAAAGCAGGAAATCAAGGATTTGCAGCACGCTAAAAAGCAGGCCCAGCTTGACCTGAAGCGGGCAAAGCTGCAACTGGAAAATTCCACCGTTCTCAGCACAGTAGACGGCGTTGTTCGTTCCTTACTTGATCTGGAAACCGCTTCTGCTGAAGGAAAGCCCTTCCTGGTGGTTTCCGGCGACAGTACCTACTATGTTGCCGGCGCATTGTCGGAAAACGTACTTGGCATTGTGCAGGTGGGAGACCAGGTCACGGTGATGGATTACATGACCGGAAACAGCTATACTGCTGAAATCGTCAGCATTGCGGACTATCCGCTGGAGGCAGATTCCGGTTTGTACTATTATGGCTCCGGCAATCCAAACAGTTCCAATTATGAGTTCACCGCCGTGCTTGACGGAGGCGATGGGCTGATCAACGGGCAAAATGTGGATATCACCCTGAACATTCAGGATGAGAGCAGCGCCAATGCTCTCTATATTCAAAACGCTTATATCCGGGAAGATACTGCCGGTTCCTATGTCATGAAGGCCGGGATCGATAATCGCCTGATCAAGCAATATGTGCAGACTGGCCGCTCGCTTTACGGCTATTCTATGGAAATAAAGTCCGGCCTTACTATGGACGATTATATTGCGTTCCCCTACGGGCCTGATGTTGAGGAAGGCGTCAAGGTCCGGCTGCAGGGTTCTGAGGAAGGGCCCATTTCAGGCGATACCTCCTCTATCCCCTCCCTGGACGTGGGAGACGTTCCCGAAGCAGCGGTTCCCGCAGGCGGAGAGCTTTCCTCTTCCCTCCCTCCCGAGGATGGAGAGAGTGTTGACGGAGATTCTTATGACACAGAGACAGGCGAACCTGTTATTGACGATTTTTATGATATTCCCGCAAGCGAGGAGGGTGCAGAATGATTGAAAATATTCGCCTTTCCTTTCAGGGGATCTGGTCTCATAAAATGAGATCCTTTCTTACCATGCTGGGAATTATCATCGGCATCGCTTCCATTATTTCCATCATTTCCACCATCAAGGGAACCAATGAGCAGATCAAGCAAAATCTTATCGGTGCGGGAAACAACGTAGTGCGGGTCCAGTTGTACCGGCAGGATTACGACTATGCTTACGATATTGGAAACGAGGGTATTCCGGAAGGGATCCCCCAGGTCACGGAAGAGATGCAGGAATCCATTGAAGCCCTGCCTCAGGTAGAAGCAGTGGCGGCTTACAACAAACGGATCAGTTACAACAATTCCTTCTATTTTGGCAATACGGAGCTTTCCGGTTGTGAGGTCTATGGGATCGATAACTCCTACTTCCCCACCTGCGGTTATACCGTAAAGCGGGGCAGAACCTTTGTCCCCCGTGATTTTCGTGATTTTCGGGCAGTAGCCGTGATCGACAGTAATACCGCAAAAATGCTGTTTCAGGGTGAAGAGCCTATCGGACAGGCGATTGAATACAATTCCATTGCGTTGGTGATCGTAGGCGTGGTGGAGCCTGATCTTGCCTTTGAGCCTGTGATCAACTCCCTTGAAGATTATTATACCTACATGCAAAGCTCTTCCTCCGGAAAGGTCTTTATTCCCAACAGCATCTGGCCTTCCCTGTTTGCCTATGACGAACCTCAGGAAGTAGCTGTGCGGGCTTCCAATACGGAAGCTATGTCTGCTGTGGGAAAAAGCGTCACCGATCTTCTGAATACACAGTGCACCAATGAGAATATTGTCTATAAAGCCGAAGATGTGTTGGAACGGGCCAAGGAATTGCAGGATCTGAGCAATGCCACCAACCAGCAGCTCATCTGGATCGCCATGATTTCTCTTCTGGTCGGCGGAATCGGCGTTATGAATATCATGCTGGTTTCCGTGACGGAACGCACCAGGGAAATCGGTTTGAAAAAAGCCATCGGTGCAAAGAAAAGCCGCATTCTGTGGCAATTCTTAACAGAAGCCGCTGTTCTCACCAGCCTGGGAGGAATTTTGGGCGTAGGCGCCGGAATCGGTCTGGCGGAGCTTATTTCCAACCTGACCCAAACTCCTGTAGCCATCAGTATACCCTTTATTTTCCTGGCGGTGCTGTTCTCCATGGCGATTGGAATTCTGTTTGGTCTGCTGCCTTCGATCAAGGCTGCCAACCTGAATCCTATTGACGCATTGCGGCATGAATAAGCAGACGGCGACGCCGCCACCATACAATGCTGTTCCAAAAAGTCACCCGCTGAAGGTAAAAAGCTTCAGCGGGTTCCATTTATGGCACAAAGCAATATCAAAACCGGGAAACAGCTTTAATTCAGATCTTACATTCAAAAAGAGAAAATCCCTCCCCCCCACTTTGGGGCGAAATGAACCTTCTCCAAATTTATGTAACAGCCCATAGCTTTTATATGGCGAAAAAACTGGAGGTACTTTATGAATGATTTACTTCAACAAATCCATTGGCTGCATACAACTCCACTGGGCGCAGAGCGCATCAGACGGAACTTAGAGCTTGAAACCAAGGACGTTGTTTCCTGGTGTGCCAAACAAATTCTGAGAAACGATGCGTTGCTGGAAAGAATCGGAAAAAACTGGTATATCACGGTAGACCAATACCGAATCACAGTAAATGCGTACAGCTATACCATCATTACCGCCCATCGTCTCAAGGAAGCTTCCGCATAACACATCTTTCATTAGAGGACTTCCAAACAAGAGAAAAAATTTTGCATGGGAAATTGCAATTTTATTTCACCCGCCGCCTTTGATTACTGTCGTTCTGAGGAACACGGTGACGGAGGATCTCCATTTTTGCTGACCAACAAGTACTAAGGAAAACTAAGAAGTGAGTACTGAACTAAAAACCAGCACAAACCCTTGTTCCCTTCTCTATCTCTAATATCTAATGACTAAAGCGGAGAGCGGCTGACCCTGTCGGCTGCTCTCCGCTTTAGTTTCTGAACAGGTTTCAACTGTTTTACGCCACACCTATTGTCAGCAGAATGTTGCCAAAGGTTCTGCTTTCACCGGACATAATTGCGACTTTTACTGACGGTTTACAGCATTCCTTATAAAAATCCCAGCGGGAATATGCTGCAAACTCTGCGCCGCTGAGCAATTCCTGAAATTCACCAAAAAGCTCCGGCGTAGTTCCATCCATAGGACTCATGACCTCTGCCTTTTCAAAATGTAAAACACTTTGCAGCGCTTTCAATACCTGCGTAACAGTAGGACAATCCTTTGCCAGCGCCAGATAAATTTTTTTTGGCGTCTCCACTTTGAGAACTCAGCGGATAGTTCCCGTCTGAAATCAAAATTTTATCCCCGTGTCCACACAAGGCAATCGCCCCCATGATCTCCGGGTGGATCAAATCTGTTGTCAACATAAAAATCCCCCATTTCTTTTTTTCGAAATTTGTACCGGTGGTTGCAGTTGATTGCCGCTTTCTTTGTTGCAGCAAAAGCACAAATACGGTGTGTGAAAAAGCATTTTTCACACTATTCCTCCTGTTTTTTATCTGTGATTATCGCTTTGTAGTCTAAGCAAAAAGACAGAGAACACTTTTACAGTGCTCCCTGTCCGCTGCTTTTGAATATTACTTACTGCAAATCGCGCTGATAAGCGGTATTCAAAATGTTTTCCATTTCTTCGCTTCCCAGGGATTTCAGCTGTTCCACCAGATCATTCCACTCAGACATAGGGCGAGCGCCGGTGATGAATTTATCAATCTCCTGTACAAAGACATTGTCCAAAGCGGTCATAAGGTTTACAACCTCGCCCAATTCTTCCGAAGTCAGGTTGGGAATAGGTTTGTTGTAAGTCAGCACGCCATCTGCAAAACCCTTTTCGATGGCAGGGCCAATGTTTACCTTGGCAACGCCTTCTTCATCAGCCGCCTTTGCCTCTAATGTGTAGTTGTAGCCAAGCTCCTTCATGGTATCGTCAACATACAGATTGAGATAGAAGTTCACACCGTATTTACCCCAATCATAATTACCTGTTTCATCCAAGTAGGATTTTGTCTCATCGGTTAGTTTGATAGTGTCTCCATCTGTCTCGTAGGTCACACCTTCTACACCGAAATTAAACAGCTTCCGGCCTTCGTCGCTGTAAAAATAATCCATAATTGAAACAAGCTTTTCAGGATGTTCCGTTTTTGCGCTGATACAGGCATACAGAGACTCGTCGCGTTCGAAAGTAATTTGACGAGCGGGTCTGTCGCCGTAGGTCATACCAATAATAGCGTCAAATCTTGCGCCGGGCACTGCCTCTACCAGCTCTTTGCAGTTATAAGAACGCCGGTTTCTGTTGTCAATGGCCAGCGCCAACTTGCCGTTTTCCAAATACGCAGTCAATGTATCGGGATCCATCACCGCATAATCCGGATGCAACAAACCATCTCGGTAAGCATCGGCCAGATACTGTACTGCATTTTCAAAGTTAGGATTTGTAGGGCCATACAGCCACTTTTCCTGCTCCGGTTCATAGTAGAAAGATATTTCGCTCATGCCGCCGTATCCACCGGCACCCATAGCATAAGCAATATTGCCCAGCAGATAAGTAGTGCCTTTTCTGGTGGAGAAAACATAATTTTCAGGATGATTCTCCTTTATTTTCAGCATGACCTCATAAAGCTCTTCAAAACTGGTCGGCGTAGGAAGTCCAGTTTCTTCAATCAAATCCATCCGCATCATGGGAACAATAGCATAGGGCGTGCGGTAATAGTTAAGCTTCTTAAAAGCGTAATAATCACCGTCAAGACGGGTAAGCGCCAGATCCGCATACCGGTCTTCTGCGTTGGCCAGCTCCAAATAATTGGGCATGGACTCGCTGTACTGAGAAGCATTCAGTAAGAGTCCGGCAGAAGCTGCCTGGCCGATTTGGTCAGATTCCAGCTCCACAATATCCGTCAACGTATCTGTAGCCAGCATGGTGGAAATTTTGGTTCCATAATCGCTCTCCGGGATCGTTTGCAGATTGAGCTTGATATTCATGCGTTTCTGGAATTCTATGGGAATGATTTGATCAATGGACAGGGGATTTTTCAATGTTTCCGGCATCGTCCATGTAATCTCTATCGGTTCTTCTCCGGAAGAGCTTTCATTGACGGATACCGGATCGCTTTCCGGCGTGGATTTGGAACTGTTGTCGTTTGTCTCGGCCGGTGTTCCGCAGGCGCTGAAAACACTCAGCAATAGCGCCAAAGCCAGGAACAGAGACATAAGTTTCATCGTTCTTTTCATGTTGTCCTCCTTAAAATAACTGTTTTTTTATTAAAAGATAAGGCAAAAGATCCCTTATCCTTTAAGCGAACCGATCATGATTCCCTTCTCAAAGTACTTTTGAATAAAGGGATAGACACAAATAATGGGCAGAATGGAAACAAAGATCACGGCGTATTTGATATTGAGCGGATTCACACTGTAGGCAGACATGCCTCCGCTAAGCTCTGACAGCTCACTGCTGATAACTACGTTGCGAAGAATCAGCTGTAAAGGATACAATTTCTTGTCGTCCAGATAGAGCAACGGCGGCAGATAGCTGTTCCAGTGTCCCACCGCATACATCAGTGCAAGGGATGCAAAAATCGGCTTCGACAGCGGTAAAATAATTTGGGCGACGATCCTCTTTTCGCTGGCGCCGTCAATTCTGGCGGCTTCGATCAGATCTACAGGAATGTTCTGGAAAAAAGTGCGCATCAGAATCATATTGTAGCCACTGATTGCACCGGGAAGAAGAATTGCCCAGATCGTATTGCGCAAATGCAGGGAATTGACCAGCATAAAGCCAGGGATCATGCCTGCATCAAAGACAGTTGCGATCACGATAAACACTGTAATGGCGCTCCGCCCGTACAGATCACTGCGGGAAAGCGGATAGGCGCAGAGGGCGGTCATAAACAAATTGACCAGCGTGCCGGCAACCGTATAGAAGATCGTATTGCAATAGGAGCGCAGAAAGGAGTTAAATCCCAGGATCACCCGATAGGCATCCAGCGTTGGCTCCAATGGTATAATGCTGACTTCCGCCCGCATTACCGGGCCGGATCCACTGATCGACACGATGAACATATAGTAGATCGGGTAAAGAATAATCAGTGTAAACAGCAGCAGTAAAAAGGCATTTATCCACCCAAACAGGCGGTCTGAAAATTTCATTTTCATAGCATTCTCCTGTTACCAGAGGCTGGCTGCATCTAGTTTTTTCACAATTTGATTAGCGCTGGCCATAAGGATCAAACCGATGACTGTCTGAAAAAGCCCAACCGCAGTTCCATAGCTGTAATCCGTGCCCATCAGGCCACGCCGATACACATAGGTTGAGATCACATCGGCAACGGGCATTGTGGAACCATTATAGAGCAGCAGGATCTTCTCGTACCCGATGTTGATAATACCGCCAAGCCGCAGCAAAAACTGAATAGAGATCACCGGCAGGATTCCGGGAATACTGATGTGAAGAATCTGTTTCCAGCGGGAAGCCCCGTCTAAAACGGCGGCTTCATAAAGCTGCGCATCTATCCCCGAAAGAGCGGCAATATAGATAATGGAACCCCACCCCACGCTCTGCCAGATATCCGAGATAACATAGATGGGACGGAACCATCCCAAAGAAGTCATAAATGGGATCTTGGATAGCCCCAGCATACTCAGCAGGTTATTGATCAATCCATCGGTAGAAAGCAGATTCACCACCATACCGCACACAACAACAGTGGAGAAAAAGTGCGGGAGATAACTGATGCTTTGCACTAATTTCTTACCTGCCTTGTTATGCACCTCGTTGATCATCAGAGCCAAAATAATTGTAAAGGGAAAGGAAAAGATCAGCAAAAGCACGCTGAGCGTCAGCGTATTTCCAATCAAATTCCAGAAATAGGGGTCTTCCAAAAAAGAACGAAAATGCTTGAATCCCACCCATTCTGCGGTAAACAGGGTTTTGCCCAGCGTGAAATCTTTAAAGGCAATACTGAGCCACACGAAGGTACCATATCGAAAAATGGTAAAATAGAGGATCGGCAGAAGAAGCAGAGAATAGAGTTCTTTATTCTTCCAAATTTTCTGACGTACAGTCAGTTTCTTCTCCTCTATGCTTTCGGAACGTTTCATTGTCACACCTCCTCTTTTTTTCGCAAAAGGTGATGATAGCGGCCAAACCAGTAGGGCAGCGTGTAAGTAGT
>CAMVYG010000087.1 GCA_947171615.1 uncultured Clostridia bacterium | reverse complement strand
TTTAAATACAGGCAGTCTTCTTCACAATCAGGCACAAAGGCGTCATAAAATTCCTTTGCGTAAAATCCCATTTTCGTGGGGTCTGCCTGGGGGCATCGGCTGGAAAATTCCTTGCAGGAAAGTACGCCCTCCCAGGGCGTGTGTTCCTGAGGGCGACGGAAGCGCAACTCTCCTACCGGAGGCTGCGCATAGGGAATTCCCCGGAAAACGGCGGTTTTTCCGTCCTCGCTTTTCAGGCCCTCTACAAGCCCCTGCTTTGTTTTGACGATCAGATCCATCTGAAACTCCTCCTTTTTGATTTCGGGAGCTGTGCCGATAGGGATGGTGGGAAAGCGTTCAAAGAAATTTCTGCCACTGCCTATTGGTACAGCTTCTCAGGATTCGGCCTTTTCCTCCTGCTCAGAGGGAAGCATGGTCAGCCGCTTCTGCATATCTTCCAGGGGCGTTTCGCTGTGCCCCAGTTCTGGCCAGGCAGTGAGGCCATCCTTGCTTTTCCGTGGAATAATATGAAAATGCAGATGGGGCACAGATTGTTCCGCGCTTTCTCCGCTGGCGTTCAGCACGTTTACGCCTTCATAGCCGCAGTCCTGTACATAATGCTCCGCCACCAGCTTTACGGTTTCCATGAGGTGAGCACAGGTTTCCGTGTCACAGTCCATCAGGGTTTTTACATGCTGCTTGGGGATCACAAGGGTGTGGCCCTGGGCGTCCCCGGCAAGATCCAGAAACGCCAGAGTATATTCGTCCTCGTAAATTTTATAGCAGGGAGCTTTTTCCGCCACAATCTGGCAGAAAATACAATCCGGCTCCGAATCGGAATGTTCCGGTTCTGCTTCGGCAAGTGGAATGGGGTCTAAAAGGCTGGTGCCATCCTCGCTGGGAGGAGGCAGCTCGTGTTCCTTCAGCCGGGGAATGAACTTGGGGGCAAATTTCCCTTTCCCCCGGCCCATGATATACAGCATGCCAATGAGGGAAAACAGCACCGCGCCGATAAAGTTCACCAGCAGATCCTTCATGGTATCGTGCAGGCCGATGTCAAGATACCCTGCCCAGGGTTCCCCGTTGATCACAATGCTTTCAATGGGAACGGTGACGGCGGCGTTTCTTCCCTCCGGATTCAGCATCACGGAGGTAACGGCGGAAATTACCGTGTCCTTTTGCATATCCATGTGGAAGAAGCAGTCCATGCCGTATTCAAAAAACTCCCACAGCACGCCGATGGTCATGGAAAAGCAAAAGGCCACCACCGCCACAAAGGCGGGAGACAGCCGCACCTTGAATTTCCGGGAGCGGTTCAGAATATCCACCATGGCAATGCCAATAGCGGCCATCAGAAAGCCGTTTATGGTGTGAAGCATGGTGTCCCAGAAGGGGAAAATCAAATAGTATTCCTGAATTTCTCCCAGAATTTCCGCCGAGAAGATGAACAGGAGAATGATGACCTCCAGGGTGTTCGGCACGTCAATGTGCAGCCTGCGCTCCACAAAGCTGGGAATGGTAAACAGCAAAAGGGTCAGGGCGCAGAGAAATACATCGTAATATTTCCCGTTGAAGACCTGAAGCACCATCACGGCAATGACCAACGCCCGCAGGATCACATAGGCGGCGAACAGCACCGGGTGCTCTTTGATCTCCTGTTTCATTTTCCTTTTGTTTTCCGCCGACTGAAGCTTTTTTTCTTCCCTTGTCAGCTTTTTCTTCTTTTCTTTTTTCATGCTTTTCATTCTGTGTTTTTCAGGCAGGAACCGCCCGAAAAGCACAACCTTTCTGAATTTAAGACATTTTTATGTTCGGCTTATTGTTCAAGGCTTGCAAAGGAAACTACCAGTGTAATAAATTCTAATTTTTCAGGCTCTGTAAGGGCGCGGGGATCTTGCCACCCCGGTGAATGAATTCCGCGGGGGAGGCGGGATTTACCGCCATGATGGGCCCCCGGCCCAAAAGGCCGCCGAAATCCAGTTCGTCTCCGGCCTTTCTGCCCACAGCGGGAATTACCCGAACAGCGGTGGTTTTGGAATTTACCATGCCAATGGCCATTTCGTCTGCAATAATGCCGGAAATGATCTCCGGGGAGGTATCTCCGGGAAGGGCGATCCTATCAAGCCCCACAGAGCATACTGCCGTCATGGCCTCCAGCTTTGTCAGGGTCAGGCAGCCGCTGCGAGCTGCATCGATCATGCCTGCGTCCTCGGTGACAGGGATAAACGCGCCGGAAAGTCCGCCCACGCTGGAGGAGGCCATAACGCCGCCTTTTTTCACTGCGTCATTCAGCAGGGCAAGGGCCGCCGTGGTGCCGTGTGCACCGCACTGCTCCAGTCCCATACCCTCCAGAATATGGGCAACGCTGTCGCCAATGGCGGGGGTGGGGGCCAGGGACAGATCCACAATGCCGAAGGGGACGCACAACCGCCGGGAAGCTTCCTGTGCCACCAGCTGACCCATACGGGTGATCTTAAAGGCCGTGCGCTTGATGAGCTCGGCAATCTCCGTCAGGCTGCACCCTTTGCCGGATTTTTCAATAGCCGCCCGTACCACACCGGGACCGGAAACGCCCACGTTGATCACGCAGTCCGGTTCGCCGGGGCCGTGAAAAGCGCCGGCCATAAAGGGATTATCTTCCGGGGCGTTGCAGAATACCACCAGCTTGGCGGCGCCGATACACTCCCGGTCGGCGGTGCGTTCCGCGGTCTCCTTGACGATGCGCCCCATTTTTTCCACAGCGTCCATATTGATGCCGGCCTTGGTGGAGCCCACATTGACGGAGGAGCAGACAAATTCCGTTTCGGAAAGGGCTTCCGGAATACTTTCCAGAAGGGCGTAGTCTCCGGGGCCAAAGCCCTTCTGCACCAGGGCGGAATAACCGCCGATAAAGTTCACCCCCACTTCCCGGGCGGCTTTATCCAGGATCTTCGCGAAATGAATGGGAGAAGCACCGGGACACGCTCCGGAGATCATGGCAATGGGAGTGACGGAGATGCGCTTATTGATAATGGGAATTCCGTACTGCCGGCTGATCTCTTCCCCGGTGCTGACCAGGCGCTCCGCATAGCGGCAGATCTTGTCATAGACCTTTTGCGTTGCCTTATTGATCTCGGGATCGGCGCAGTCCAGCAGGGAAATGCCCATGGTAATGGTGCGCACGTCCAGATTTTCATTGTCGATCATATTGATCGTTTCCAGGATTTCATTGGTATTCAAAAAACCACCCCGTTTTAGCTTTTAGTTGTTAGATATTAGTCGTTAGAGAAGGGCAGGAGCGCTTTCTAAGGGCTGATAACCGCTAACCAGTTCCAGCCGACAGGTGCAAGGCCTTTTTCATGCGCCGGTTACTGCTGGTCGGGATTCTTCAAGCTTCGCCTTCAGAATGACGGATAGGTGTGGCTTCCTCTTTTTCTCACTGTCATTCTGAGGCGACTGGAAGGAGACGAAGAATCTCGGTTAGTAGTTGTTCGCCATTAGAGAAGAGCAAGGGCGTTTTGCTGCTTGTTTGCATGAACTGTGAATGACAAATCGCGGATGTTTTCCGGTTCCGCAACGCGGAATCGTTCTCCTTCGGAGAACGAAGGAAAACTCCCAAGAATCTAAAGCTCCTTTGGAGCTTTAGATTTTGTGCATAGAATTAAAAATATCCTCGTGCATCACATGGATCTTCAGATTCAGGCTTTCTCCGAGGGTGTCAAACTGATCTGCCAGCTCCGCCACCTGGGCGGTAGCACGGGTAATATCCACCAGCATCACCATGACAAACATATCCTGCAAAACGGACTGCGTGACCTCCAGCACATTGACGCCGTGCTTTTCACACAGGGCAGAAACCTTTGCCAGAATTCCCACCATGTCCTTTCCGATCACTGTAATCACTGCCTTTGTGGTTTTTTCCATAAACGCTTCATCCTTTCCCGGGATATCCCGGAAGTTCTATCGGTAATTTTGCCAAAAGTTCTGATTTCCATTATAAGGCACCGGGGGGCAGATGTCAAAGCTTTCCGCTGTGGCGGAGAAGGATGGATTTTTGCTTTCTTTTTGGCTTCTTTTATGCTATACTGATTTTTACTTTCTACTTTCTGAAATTCTACACGGGAAAGGGGGCCTTCTTATGGAGCACCTCTACGCCAGCGACAGCCATAACCATTCCTCCTGCTCGCCGGACGGAAAGGATACGGTAAGCGCTATGTGCAGCCGGGCGGCAGAGCTGGGGCTTTATGCCTATACTCTGACAGATCACTGTGAATGCCAGAAGTATGAGCTGCAATACCGTCCCCGGGTGAAAACTGCCTGGGAGGAAATGGAAAAGGCCGCCTCCGGCCCCCTGCGGTTTTACCGGGGCATTGAAATGGGGCAGCCCAATCAGGCGCCGGAAGCTGCCCGGGACGCCCTCGCCGGCCGGGACTATGATTTCATTATCGGTTCTATCCACAATATCCGGGGATTTGAGGATTTCTTTTTTCTGGACTATACGGAAGAAGAACCGGATTTTATCGACCGTCTGCTTTCCGCTTATTGGCAGGAGCTTTTAGAGGTGATCCAATGGGGAAATTTTGATTCTCTGGGCCACTTGACCTATCCCCTGCGGTATATTGAGGGAGATCATGGCATTCCCGTGGATCTATCCAAGCATAAAAATCAGATCGATCAGGTGTTTTCGGCGCTGATCCGTGCTGAAAAGGCGCTGGAAGTCAATACCTCCGGCCTGCGACAGAAAATTGGCTGCACCATGCCGGATCTGCCTTTGCTTGCCCGTTACCGGGAGCTGGGAGGCAGGCTTGTTACCCTGGGGTCCGATGCCCACTGTGCAGAAGACCTTGGAAAGGGCATCGATGTGGGGATGGAACTTTTGCAGCAGGCGGGTTTTACGGAATTTGCCGTCTATGAAAAGCGGAAGCCCGTGCTGCTGCCGCTGCAATAAAGGAGGAAAAGCCTATGGGCGTTTTTCAGGTAGAGCTGAAACGGGTGGTGGACGACAGCTATGAAATTGAGATCGGCTTCGGGCTGGAAGAAAAGCTCCTGACCGACCTGCAAAACGGGCTGCTGGGAAACCGAAAAAAGCTTGCCCTGATCACAGACAGCAATGTAAAGAGCCTGTATGGGGACAAGCTGCGGGAAATGCTGCTGGCAGCGGGTTTTCAGGCGGAGCTTTTTGTGTTTGAAGCAGGAGAGCGCCAGAAGACCCGGGAGACACAGGCCCGCCTGGAGGATGAAATGCTGGCCGCCGGCTGCCGCCGGGACTGCGGGGTGATCGCCGTTGGCGGCGGCGTGGTGACGGACCTGGCCGGATTTTTGGCAGGCACCTTTGCCCGGGGCGTTCCCTTTGTGAACTACGCCACCACCCTGCTTTCGGCGGCGGACGCCTCCGTGGGCGGGAAAACGGCGGTGGATACCCCCCTTGCCACCAATTTGATCGGCCTTTTCAACCAGCCGAAAAAGGTGTATCTCGATGTAAATGCCTGGAAAACTCTTCCGAAACGGCAGATCTCCAGCGGCCTGGCGGAAACCATCAAGCATGCCTGTATTGCCCGGCCGGGCTTTTTTGCCTATCTGGAAGAACATATGGAAGCCCTTCTTGCCTGTGATCCCGCAGCCTGCGCCTATATCGCGGAGGAAAACTGCCGGATCAAATATCAGGTAGTGATGCAGGACGAGCGGGAAAGCGGACTTCGGGAGGTGCTGAACCTGGGGCATACCGTGGGAAGAGCCATTGAAACGGTGAGCGGCTATGGGCTGCTTCATGGAGAGGCGGTGTCTATCGGGCTTGCGGCACAGGCCCTTTTGGCGGAACGCTTGGGCTTCCTCACCGCGGAGGAACGCCACCGGCTTCTGGCTTTGCTGGAAAAAGCCGGGCTTCCCACCGCCATTCCGCCGAAAATTGACCGGGAAGCCTTGGTTCAGAAGCTTTACACCGATAAAAAAGTACGGGACGGCAGGCTTCGGTGTGTAGTGCAGAAGGGTCTGGGAAATGTGGTGGAATTTTCTCCCGGCGTGTTTTCCACGCCTGTGGAGGAGCAGACCGCACGAGAAATGATTTTCAGCCTTCCGTGAGGGGAAAGTATAATTTATCAATTCTGTGATTTTTTGAACAAGAAACAACGAGCTGTGAACGATCGGAAATAAATCACTAACATTTTGCAGAAAGGTGGAATTACCCATGAAAACAGACCGTCTTTTGGAGCTTTTACAGGAGAACGCTCAGCTTACCCCTGCCCAACTGGCAGCGATGCTGGGGGAGCGGGAGGAGGACGTAAAGAAAGCTGTTGAGGCGCTGGAAAAGGATGGTGTGATCCGGGGCTATCATGCCTTGGTAAACTGGGAACGCACGGAGCTTCACCGGGCCACGGCTCTCATTGAGCTGCGGGTCACCCCCCAGAAGGACACGGGCTTTGACGAGATCGCGGGGAGAGTGATGAATTTCCCGGAGGTGGAAAGCGTGTACCTCATGTCCGGCGGGTATGACCTGGCGGTAACGGTGACAGGGGAAACCATGTCCGATATTGCCATGTTTGTTTCCCGGCGGCTGGCCCCTATTGGCGGGGTTCTTTCCACTGCTACCCACTTTGTGCTGACAAAGTATAAGGACGGCGGCGTGATTTTCAACAGCGATTACGAGGAGCGGGATGAGAGGGGGAGCAATCTTTGTGATTGATTTTGAAACTCTCTTAAACCCGACCGCGAAAAATATCAAGCCCTCCGGCATTCGGAAGTTTTTTGATATTGCCAACGAAATGGAGGACGTGATCTCCCTTTCTGTAGGAGAACCGGATTTTCACACCCCCTGGCACATTCGGGAAGCGGGCATTGAGTCTCTGGAAAAGGGGCGTACCCGCTATACGCCCAACCGGGGCTTTATCCGCCTGCGGGAAGCCATCAGCGGTTTCCTTTCCCGCCATTATCAGGTACAGTACGCCCCGGAAAGCGAGGTGCTGGTTACGGTGGGCGGTTCGGAGGCTATCGACCTCTGTATCCGCAGCGTGGTTTCCCCCGGCGAGGAGGTGCTGATCCCGGAACCCAGCTTTGTCTGCTATGTGCCTATCGCCCAAATGGCGGGCGGCGTTCCCGTGATCATTGAGACCAAGGCGGAAAATGAATTCCGCCTGACCGAAGAGGAGCTGGAGGAAAAGATCACGGAAAAAACAAAGCTCTTGGTATTGCCCTATCCCAATAACCCTACCGGGGCGGTGATGCGCCGGGAGGATCTGGAAGCGGTGGCCCGGGTGGTGGAGCGCCACAATCTGCTGGTGCTTTCCGATGAAATTTACGCTTCTCTCACCTATGGAGCCGCGCCTCATGTTTCTTTCGCGTCTCTGCCGGGAATGCGGGAGCGCACCATTCTGGTCAACGGCTTTTCCAAGTCCCATTCTATGACGGGCTGGCGGCTGGGCTATGCCGCCGGGCCCAGGGAAATCATCGGTGTGATGACAAAGCTTCACCAGTTTGCCATTATGAGCGCCCCCACCACCAGCCAATACGCTGCCATTGAGGCCATGGAAAACGGGGACGAGGATATCGAATACATGCGGGGGCAGTACGATATGCGCCGCAGGCTTATTTTGGACGGCTTAAATCATATGGGCCTCAGCTGCTTTGAGCCGGAAGGCGCTTTTTATGTGTTCCCTTCCATCAAGTCCACCGGGCTTTCCTCTCAGGAATTCTGCGAAAGGCTGATCTATTCCCACCATGTGGCGGTGATCCCCGGAGACGCTTTCGGCGCCTGCGGCGAAGGCTTTGTGCGCATTTCATATTCCTATTCCATCAAGCACATCACGGAAGCGCTGGAACGGATAGAAGCGTTTCTGAAAGAGCTGTGAGGGAGCGGGTGGCGCTGGCCCGGTGCGGAACCTACCGGGCGGAGGAACTGGAGCCGCTGATCCACAGCATGTTTGAAACGCTGGGCGTCTATGATGAGCTGAAGCCCGGTATGACGGCGGTATTAAAGCCAAATCTGGTCATGCGTTCAAAGCCGGAGGAAGCGGTAGCGACGCACCCCGCTTTTGTGGCGGCGGTGGGGAAGTGTGTGAAAAAAGCCGGGGCGAAGGTGCTTATCGCTGAAAGTCCCGGCGGCCCTTACACTCCCGGGCTGATGAAGGCCCATTTTAAGGCCTGTGGGTATACGGAGATGGCGGAGCAAAACGGCTTTTCCCTGTATACCGACTGCAAAAGCAGAGAGGTTTCTCTGCCGGAGGGCTCCGTCTGCCGTCAGCTTTCCATAGTGGAGCCCTTTTTGGACACGGAATATCTCATTGATCTGGCGAAGCTCAAAACCCACTCCATGGTGGGCTTTTCCGGGGCGGTAAAGAACCTGTTCGGTGCGGTGCCCGGCCTGCAAAAGCCGGAGCTGCACTGCCGGTTCCCGGAAAAAGAGGAATTTTCTCAAATGCTGGTGGATCTGTGCAGCTTCCTTCAGCCCGATCTTGCCTTTCTCGATGGGATCTGGGCCATGGAAGGAGACGGCCCCACCGGAGGCTCCCGCCGGGAGCTTGGAGCAGTGGTGGCCTCGAAAAACCCCTATGCAGCAGATGTGTGCGCAGCCTATTTGGCGGGGAGAGAGCCGGACTCCGTGCTGATGCGGCGCTATGGGAAGCAGCGGG
>CAMVYG010000086.1 GCA_947171615.1 uncultured Clostridia bacterium | reverse complement strand
AATAATCGCACTCAAACGACTGTTATCAATTTGTTATCAAAAGACCTTTCCAAAGTCCGCAAACCCGCATAAACACTGGATTCACTAAGCATTTTTGCTTATTCGAACTCAATGGTCGCCGGGGGCTTGCTTGTGATATCATACACCACGCGGTTGACGCCCTTGACTTCGTTTACGATGCGGACGCTGATCTTATCCAGCGTTTCATATGGGATCCTGGCCCAGTCCGCCGTCATGAAATCGGTGGTGGTCACGCCGCGGAGCGCCAGGGTATAGTCATAGGTTCTGCCGTCTCCCATCACACCTACTGAGCGCATGTTTGTAAGCACGGCAAAATACTGATTGATAGACCTGTCCAGCCTGGCGGCGGCGATCTCCTCCCGGAAAATGGCGTCTGCGTCCCGAAGGGTATCGGCCTTCTCCTTGGTGATCTCCCCGATGATGCGAATGGCCAGTCCCGGCCCGGGGAAGGGCTGGCGCATGACAAGATATTCCGGCAGCCCAAGCTCCCGGCCAAGCTCCCTCACCTCGTCCTTAAAAAGCAGGCGCAGGGGCTCTAAAATCTCCCTGAATTTCACATAGTCCGGCAGGCCGCCTACATTGTGGTGGCTTTTGATCACAGCGGCATCTCCCAGGCCGGATTCGATCACATCCGGGTAAATAGTGCCCTGAGCCAAATATTCCACCGCCCCTATTTTCTGGGACTCCTCCTCAAACACACGAATGAACTCCTCGCCGATACGCTTCCGCTTGTCCTCCGGCTCCACGGCCCCGGCAAGTTTGCCTAAAAACCGCTGCTCCGCATCTACCCGGACAAAATTCAAGTTCCATTTGGCAAAGGCGGCTTCCACCTCATCTCCCTCGTTTTTCCGCATGAGGCCATGGTCTACAAACACACAGGTCAACTGATCCCCCACCGCTTCCGCCAGCAGGGCTGCGGCCACAGAGGAATCCACGCCGCCGGAAAGGGCAAGCAGCACCCGGCCGCCGCCGATTTTCTCCCGCAGCTCCCGGACAGCGGTTTTGCAGTAATCCTCCATGGTCCAGTCCCCAGAAGCTCCGCAGATCTCATACAGGAAATTACGCAGCATCTTCGTGCCGTTCTCCGTGTGGTTGACCTCCGGATGGAACTGCACCCCATAAAAGCCCCGGCTTTCATCGGCAATGGCCACATTGGGACAGGCGGCGGAATGGGCCGCCAGAGCAAAGCCCTCCGGCACCTTCGCCATATAGTCGCCGTGGCTCATCCAGGAAAAGCCCTTCTCCGGCAGGCCGGAAAAAAGCTTACAGGAAGGATCGTAGAAGGTTTCCGTTTTTCCGTATTCTCTGGCGGAGGCCCCCATGGGGTCTTCCTGGGCGTCAACGACCTTTCCGCCCAACTGATGGGCCAAAAGCTGACAGCCATAGCAAATTCCCAAAATCGGGACTCCCAGGCGGAACACCTCCGGATCGATCTGGGGGGAGTCCGGCAGATAAACAGAATTCGGCCCGCCGGTAAAAATAATACCAATGGGTCTCATTGCCCTGATCTCTTCCGCAGAAACGGTATAGGGCTTCACTTCACAGTACACATTGCATTCCCTGACCCGCCGGGCAATAAGCTGATTATACTGTCCGCCGAAATCCAATACCAGCACAAGCTGGTGCGCGGTATTTTCCATAAAAATCCCCCATTCCTTTTTTCGGAATTTGTGCCGGTCTGCGCAGCCGATTGCCGCTTTGCTTTTTGCGGCAAAGGCACAAAAACGGTGTGTGAAAAAGTATTTTTCACACTAATCCCCTCTTTTTTATCCTGCCGGACAACGCGAAGCAAAGCCGCTGTCCGGTGTTTTTATTCCTTTTAACGCTGTACTTCAGTTCACACAATTCCACTTGACGCACAGCAGCCGCAGACCGCCCTTATTCCACTGTAACAGATTTTGCCAGATTCCTGGGTTTGTCAATATCGCAGCCCTTCATAGAGGCCACATAATAGGCAAACAGCTGCAAAGGAATAATAGAAAGGCTGGGCAGCATGAAATCGGTAATTTTCGGAATGCAGAACTGATAATCCGTTTCCTGGCGCAGTGCTTCCTCCCTGTCCCGGGTGGTGATCCCCAGCACTACAGCACCTCTGGCCTTGACCTCCTTGACATTGCTCATCATTTTCTCAAACAGCCGGTCATAGGTGCAGATGGAGATCACCAGCGTACCGTCCTCGATCAGAGAAATGGGGCCGTGCTTCAATTCTCCGCCGGTATAGGCTTCAGAATGAATATAAGAGATCTCCTTCAATTTCAGAGAGGCCTCCAGAGAAGCGGCATAGTCCACATTTCTGCCGATAAAATACATATCCCGGGCATTGAAATACTGAGAGGCAAAATACTGGATGGTCTCCTTATCCGCAAGACACGCCGCCGCCAGATCCGGCAGCCGCTGAAGATCCGCCAGATACTCTTTTCTTTCCTCCTCCGGCAGAACTCCCAGCTCCTGGGCCAAATAAAGCACAATAAGGTAGATCACCGCCAGTTGAGTACTGTAGGCCTTGGTAGAGGCCACGGCGATTTCCGGCCCGGCCCAGGTATACAGCACATCATCGGATTCATTGGCAATGGTGCTGCCCACCACGTTTACAATAGACAGCACCCTGGCCCCGGAACGCTTCGCCATGCGCAGAGCCGCCAGGGTATCGGCTGTTTCACCGGACTGGCTGATGATGATCACCAGCGTTTTTTCATCCAGAATCGGATCGCGATACCGGAATTCCGATGCTACATCCACCTCCATGGGAAGTTTCAAAAGCTTTTCAAAGGCGTATTTCGCCACGACCCCCACATGGTAAGAGGTGCCGCAGGCCACGATAAAAACCTTGTTGATATTTTTAATTTCCTCAGGGGTCAGCTTAATATCGTCCAAAACCACTTTGCCGTCCCGCAGGCGGGGAAAAATGGTTTTGCGCAGGGCTTCCGGCTGTTCGCAGATCTCCTTCATCATGAAATGCTCATAGCCGCCCTTTTCCGCAGCGGCAACATCCCATTCCACCCGCTCGATCTTCTTTGTAAGCGGCTCCATCTCCTCATTGAAGAAGGAAATGCTCTCCCGTTCCAGCACGGCAATTTCCTTATCCTGTAAGCGATAGATATCCCGGGTTTTTGAAAGGATCGCGGGGATATCGGAGGCAATGAAGTTTTCTCCCTGCCCCACGCCAATGATCAGCGGACTGTCCTTGCGCACGGCAAAGATCTTCTCCGGGCAGTCGGCGCAGATGATGCCCAGGGCATAACTGCCCTCGACCCGCCCGATCACCTTTTGCACGGCGTCCAGCACATTGCCCCGGTAATAGTACTCCAAAAGCTGAGCTACCACCTCGGTATCCGTATCGGAAACAAATTCCACGCCCCGGCGGATCAAGTGATTTTTCAGCTCCAGATAGTTTTCAATAATGCCGTTATGCACTACGGCAAATTTTCCGCCGGAGCTTTCCTGGGGGTGGGAATTCACATCGGATGGCGCACCGTGGGTAGCCCATCTGGTATGACCGATCCCCACGGTGCCAGGCAGATTTTTCCCGCCCTGCAAAATGCCGTCCAGCACGCTTAAGCGCCCCTTGGATTTTACAATATGCAGGCCGCCGTCATAGACGGCCACACCTGCCGAATCGTACCCCCGGTACTCCAGCTTTGTCAATCCGTTCAGCAAAAAGGGAGCGGCCTGCTCCCCGCCGATATACCCTACAATTCCACACATAGCTTCTGTGCCTCCTTACGGTTTTATTTCTGTTCTTGTCTTACTTTTCAGAGAAGAAAAAAGGACATTAAACACTGTGTTTTAACGTCCTGTAAAGCTCTTGTGCTTGTCAGAGCTTGCTGACTTATCCTATCTTTTCGGGCCGGAAAAAGAATTTTACCGGAAAACAGCTTAGGGCTTATTTGAAAATAGAGGAAAAGTTTGAAAAATAAATTTTTCAAACAAGTCCTAATTTCGGTGTCTGCGCAGAAATGCCATAAACTGCTGCCAGTCATAGCGGCTCAGGTAATGGGTTCCCTTACGGATATGGTAACCAATATTCCCTTCCGGAAACACAGCATTTGCCGCAGGCGCGTCCTCCGGGCAGAGCAGCCCGGAAATTCCGTACAGCTCATAGACTGGAGAAGCTTCCTTACAGGCCCGAAGCTCAGAAACCGGGTCGGCCCAAAGGTCTTCCTGGGCGCTGGATACATACAGCTTTCTGGGGGCAATGAGCGAAAGCAGGAAATGCTGGTCAAAGGGAAGTTCTTCCTCTTTCCCCTGATAGCTTCTGTAAGTTTCACAGAACCAGTAGGGGAAAGTTGTGGTAACATCGCGAATCTGTTCCCCCTGCTTCCCCCGGGAGACAGCGGCGCCGCTGCAACCGGAATCATTGGAAATGACAAAAGAAAAACGGGGATCGTTGGCTCCGGCCCAAAGGGCCGTTTTTCCTAATCGGGAATGGCCTATCACGGCAACATTGGCTGTGTCGATATCCTTCCGGGAAACAATATGATCCATCACCCGGATAGCCGCCCAGGCCCAGATGGAAATTTTACCCGGAAGGGTCTTTTCCCCAGAGGACCTTGGGAACAAAGCGGCCAAGCCATCGGAAAAATCATCGTTATCCCGGGTCACATCCTCGTAGCCAAAGGAAAATACGGCAAACCCGCCGTCGATGATCTCTTCCGTAGGCATGTAAGCATCCGGAACATTATTTCTGAAATTTATGTGGAGAAAAGCCATGGGCTTTTTCACCTGAGTGGGAACAACCGCGAAAAACGGAAAGGAGAACTCCTGCTCTCCCACTTTTACCGCCGCTTCCCATTTTTCAAATACAGCGTTGGAAGCACAGTAATTCTCCCGCTTTTCCACCAGACGAAAAGAAAGGCCGTCAGGGGCGGAAGGCAAAAAGCCGTATTCCTCCCGGCTGAGAAGGAAAAGGAGGCTTTCCCTGTGTTCTTCCCATTCTTTTGGTGAGGTGAGAAGCTCTCCCCCTGATTTTTGCAGAACATTGGGAAGAGTTTGATGATTCACGGCTGATCCCTCCTTTATGATTTACAAAGAATAACAGCTATTTGCTGCCCGCAGTGATCCTTCACCGCCATGTGGGAGAAATTAGTAAATATATATATTTCCTGTAAATCACTTGCCCTTTCCAACTGCCAATAACGAACCGCGGGCAGTAAAACGCGAATAACAAATTAAATTATGATAACCCTATCAGCAACCCGAGCGGTACATCATGTCGTCTCTGGCAGGGCCGTTACTGACCATGGTAATGGGTACGCCGATTTGCTGCTCCGCAAACTCCACATACCTTCTGGCGTTCTCCGGCAGGTCCTCATAGCGCTTGATCCCGCTGATATCACATTTCCAGCCGGGCAGCACCTCTAAAACAGGCTTACAGCGCTTCAGCTGCGCGGTAGAGGGGAAATAATCGATCCGCTTGCCGTCCAGCTCATAGGCCACACACACGGGGATCTCGTCCAGATATCCCAGCGCGTCCAGCACCGTAAATGCAACGTCAGTAGCGCCCTGCACCATGCAGCCATAGCGGGCGGCCACCAGATCCAGCCAGCCCATTCTTCTGGGCCGCCCGGTAGTGGCGCCGTATTCGCCGCCGTCTCCGCCGCGTCTGCGCAGTTCGTCCGCCTCATCGCCGAAAATCTCGGAAACAAATTCTCCCGCGCCCACAGCGCTGGAATAGGCCTTCACCACCGTAATGATCTGCTGGATGGCATAGGGAGGAATACCGCCCGCGCCCACAGTACCGTAGCCCGCCAAGGGAGAAGAGGAAGTCACCATGGGATAAATACCCAGATCAGGATCCTTCAGGGAGCCCAGCTGCCCCTCCAGCAAAATGGTTTTTCCTTCCTTTACCGCCTTGTAAAGCAGAGTAGTGGTATCTGCCACATAGGGAGCCAGGGCTTCCTTATATTCCATCAGCTTTGCATAGACCTCATCCCGATCCAGCGGCTTCTGGTGATATAGCTGGGTATACAGCACATTCTTCAGCCCCAGCACATGATCGATGCGCTCATACAAAGCGTCTTTCTCATCAAACAGATCACTGACCTGAAAACCGATTTTTGCGTACTTATCGGAATAGAAGGGCGCTATGCCGGACTTGGTAGAACCAAAGGATTTCGCCGCAAGCCGGGCTTCCTCCATGCCGTCCAGCTCCTTGTGATAGGGCATAACCACCTGGCAGCGGTCAGACACCAGCAGCTTGGGAGCAGGCACGCCCCGTTCCACCACGGACTGGATCTCGTTGATGAAATTTTCCACCGAAAGCGCCACACCATTGCCGATGATATTCACTATATTCTGCCGGAATACTCCGGAAGGGAGCTGATGCAGAGCAAATTTTCCATAATCGTTTATAATGGTATGGCCGGCATTTGCGCCGCCCTGAAAACGCACTACGATATCGGAATTTTCTGCCAGCACGTCTGTGATTTTCCCTTTGCCTTCGTCGCCCCAACACGCCCCAACAATAGCCTTTACCATGTTATCCCACGAACCTTTCCTGTATTTTCAGATGCCTGTCTCGCCTGTCGGCTCGGTCGGTGCTGAACGGTCGCCACCGGCGACCAGCACCCCCAACACGCCCCAACAATAGCCTTTACCATGTTATCCCACGAACCTTTCCTGTATTTTCAGATGCCTGTCTCGCCTGTCGGCTCTGGTGCTGTGTACAGCACCGACCAACGCAAAAAACTCCAACCATCACACATTGATCTCCGGTGTTTCTTCCCCTACAAAGCTGTATTTCTGAAGCACCGGCTTTATAACCTCTGCCAAAAATTCCTCCGTCTGCTTCGGGGCCCTGCCCACGTACTTTTCGGGCTTTACGATTTCATACAGCTCCGAAAGTGTCACGCCAAAGATGGGGTCTGCCGCAATTCGGGCCAGCAGATCGTTTTCGCCGCCTTCTTCCTTTACCACCTTTGCCGCCGCCATGGAATGGATCCGGATCCGCTCATGCAGCTCCTGACGATCCCCTCCCCGCTTTGCCGCGTCCATCATAATATTTTCTGTAGCCATAAATGGCAGCTCCCTGAGCATATGCTGTTCTATGACCTTGGGATACACCACCAAGCCGTCCGCCACATTGGCATAAAGGCTCAAAATACCGTCTACCGCCAAAAAGGCTTCCGGCACGCTGATGCGCTTATTGGCGGAATCGTCCAGCGTTCTTTCAAACCACTGGGCCGCCTCGGTCATAGCGGGATTTACCGCATCGGCGATCACATACCGCGCCAGAGAAGCGATGCGCTCGCTGCGCATGGGATTGCGCTTATAGGCCATGGCGCTGGAGCCGATCTGATTTTTCTCAAAGGGCTCCTCCACTTCCTTCAGGTGCTGCAAAAGCCGGATATCGTTGGAGAACTTTGCCGCGCTCTGGGCAATTCCGGAAAGCACGGAAAGCATTTGGCTGTCCAGCTTTCTGGAATAGGTCTGCCCGGACACGGGGAAACAGGCCTCATAGCCCATTTTCTTCGCGATCCGGCGATCCAGCTCCCTGCATTTCTCATGGTCTCCTTCAAACAATTCCAGAAAGCTTGCCTGAGTGCCGGTAGTACCCTTGCACCCCAGAAGCTTTGCCTTGGAAAGCTGATACTCCACATCCTCCAGATCCATCAGCAGGTCCTGCATCCACAGGGTGGCCCGCTTTCCCACTGTGGTGGGCTGAGCAGGTTGGAAGTGAGTAAAGGCCAGTGTGGGAAGCTCTTTATAATCCTCCGCAAATTTCCGAAGCACACGGAGCACGGCAATGAGCTTATCCCGAATCAGCTTCAACGCCTCGGTCATAACGATCACATCGGTATTATCCCCCACATAGCAGGAGGTAGCCCCCAGGTGAATGATCCCCGCCGCCTTCGGGCACTGCTGCCCATAGGCATATACGTGGCTCATCACATCGTGGCGCACTTCCTTTTCCCGGGCCTCTGCCACCTCATAATTGATATCTTCCGCGTGAGCCTTTAATTCCTCTACCTGTTCCTTCGTAACAGGCAGCCCCAGCTCCATTTCCGTTTCCGCCAGCGCAATCCACAGCTTTCTCCAGGTGCGGAACTTCATATCAGGCGAAAAAAGGTATTTCATCTGCCCGCTTGCATACCGGGCGGACAAAGGGGATTCGTAACTGTTTCGTGCCACAGGATCAGCCCTTCCATATTCTGTAATAGGAGCAAATCGAAAACCAACCGTCAGCTGCCGGACCGCCGGAACAGGCAAGTCCACTTTATACGCTGATTCACTCGGCCAAACCGATCCGCTTCATCATTTCCTCATAAGCCTCTTCCACGCCGCCCATATCCCGGCGGAAGCGGTCTTTATCCAGCTTTTCGTGAGTATGAATATCCCAGAAGCGGCAGGTGTCGGGAGAGATCTCATCGGCAAGAATGATTCTGCCATCGGCAGTTTTTCCGAATTCGATCTTAAAATCAACCAGATCCACACCTACGCCCTTGAAAAATTCCACCATGATTTCATTGATCTTAAAGCTCATTGCGGCAATCTGGGCCAGCTCCTCCTTCGTTGCCAGCTCCGCGGCAATGATATGGTACTCATTTACCATGGGATCGCCTAGTTCATCGTTTTTATAGCTGTATTCCAGTACCTGTCTCTTATACACATCTCCGAGCCCACGAGACCCGATGTAATCTCG
>CAMVYG010000085.1 GCA_947171615.1 uncultured Clostridia bacterium | reverse complement strand
GCCGTCCAGCTTTTCCTTTTCGTACAGCACACCAGCCAGACGATGGAGTTCGTCAATATGCTCCTTCAAAATCTGCTCGGTCTGCTGATAAGCTGTGGAAATCATGGTCTGAATTTCTTCATCGATCTCCGAAGCTGTCCGTTCAGAATAGTTGCTGATATGGCCCATTTCTTTTCCCAGGAAGGGATTGGAATCGTCTGTACCATAGGTGATCGGCCCTAGCTTTTCACTCATGCCGTATTTTGTAACCATGGCGCGGGCAATTTTTGTGGCCCGCTCAATATCGTTGGAGGCTCCGGTGGAAATGTCGTCCAGCACCAGCGCTTCCGCCACCCGGCCGCCCAGCAGAACGATCAGCTCCTCCCGCATTTCGTTCCGGCTGCGGTAGGTACGGTCCCCAGAAGGCAGGTGCATGGTATAGCCCCCTGCCATTCCTCTGGGAATGATGGAGATCTGATGCACCGGATCCTGTGTGCCACAATAATAGGTAGCAAGGGCATGGCCTGCCTCGTGATAGGCAGTCAGCTTCTTTTCCTTCTCGTTCATCACCCTGCTCTTTTTCTCGGTGCCTACCACTACCTTGATGGTGGCCTCCTCGATCTCCGGCATGGTAATGGCCTTGTGGTTCTTCCGGGCCGCCAGCAAAGCCGCCTCATTCAGAAGATTTTCCAAATCGGCCCCGGTAAAGCCTGCGGTAGATTTGGCAATGGTGGAAAGCACCACATCGGGAGCCAGAGGCTTTCCTTTTGCGTGTACCCGCAGAATATCCTCACGGCCCTTTACATCAGGATAGCCCACTGTAACCTGGCGGTCAAACCGGCCAGGACGCATCAGAGCGGGATCCAGAATATCCGGGCGGTTAGTGGCGGCGATCATGATCACGCCTTCGTTGGCGCCGAAACCGTCCATTTCCACCAGCAGCTGGTTCAGGGTCTGTTCTTTTTCATCGTGTCCGCCGCCCAGGCCTGCGCCTCTCTGGCGGCCTACGGCGTCGATCTCATCAATAAAAATAATACAGGGGTGGTTCTTCTTCGCTTTTTCAAACAGATCACGAACACGGGAAGCGCCCACGCCTACAAACATTTCCACAAAGTCAGAGCCGGAGATAGAGAAAAAGGGAACGCCCGCTTCTCCTGCCACCGCTCTGGCAAGCAGGGTTTTACCGGTACCGGGCGGGCCCACCAACAGCACACCTTTGGGAATACGAGCCCCCAGGGAATTAAATTTCGCAGGATTCCGAAGGAATTCCACGATCTCCCGCAGTTCCTCCTTCTCCTCATCGACTCCGGCAACGTCGGCAAACGTGGTTTTGCGCTTCTCATCGCTTATCTGCTTGATCTTCGCCTTGCCGAAATTCATCTGCTTGTCGCCGCCGCCCATGGTATTTCCCAAGCGGCGCATCATGAACACCCAGAAAATAATCAGACCCACAAAGAGGATCAAAGTGGGAAGAAGACTTAAAAACCAGCTGGTTTCCACCGGGCGGATAATATCCTGCACCATCTTGGCATCGGGATGCTTTTCATTATATTCCCGAATAGACAGGGAAACATTCTGATAGAACAAATCCACACTGGGCAGTTCAAAATCTATCTGCGTACCGCTTTCGTCGTTCAGCTTCAGCTGCAGACCGCCTGTTCCCAGATTCAGCTTGTATTCCGCAACCTGTCCGGTTTCGAAATAGTCAATGATGTCGGAATACTTGTACGTTGCCTGCTCAGGTCCCCGGCCCTGGAACAAAAAGATGATGATAAACAGAACCATCACCGGAATTCCCAGATACAGGAGAAGCGTGCGCAGCGTTTTGCGATTGCTGTTCAAAAATGTGTCCTCCTAAAGCTTTATATCATAACTTCTTTATGACAGCTTTTAAACTGCCATGAATATCACCGGATTTCCTCCCGGCAGCAGCCCGGATTCCATCTTGATATACTACCGAAAAAAGAAAAGCCTTTGCGGGAAATCGCCAAACTCCCGATAGTTTCAAATCAGGCAGTTGCCATCTCTCCATAACCTTTTCCCGTTTCCCCCAGGTTATTCGTACACAGAAGGCTCCAAAATGCCCACGAAGGGCAGATTGCGGTACTTTTCGTCATAATCCAGCCCATAGCCGACAATAAAAGCGTCCGGGATCACGGAACCTACATAGGAAGCTTCCATATCCACTTCCCGGCGCTCCGGCTTGTCAAACAACGTGCAGATCCGAATACTTTTGGGATTCCTGTCCCGCAGAAGTTCCATCAAATAGCTCAAAGTCTTGCCGCTGTCTAAGATATCCTCTACCAAAACAATATCATATCCAGACAGCGGAATATCCAGATCCTTGATGATCTTTACCACGCCGCTGGTCTTCACGCCGGAACCGTAGCTGGAGGTGGCCATGAAGTCGATTTTAGCCGGAATGCTGATGGAACGCATCAGATCCGCCATAAATACCACAGAGCCCTTCAGCACACTGACAAGCAGCAGATTTTTATCCTTGTAATCCCGGGAAATTTCCTTTCCCACGCGCTCCACCATCACGGCGATCTGCCGCTCGGTAAACAGCACTTCCTGAATATCCTCCATCATTGCGCTGCGCTCTACCATTGTTACCCTTCCTTTCCCTCTTCGCAAATACCCACGGACCTCCGCATGGATCCGTTTTTTAAATTGCAGTCATCCGCCGTTTCCTGCCGGATCGTCACAAAAAGCGCCCGGCGGGTCTGTTCCGTAACCTGAAACCCCCGAGAAGCACCTGCGCCCTCACAGAAAACAAGTTTCCCGTTCCATTCCAGCAGCACCGCGCTTTTTCGTTGCTCCGGCGGGACGCCGCATTCCTGAAACAACTGCTTCAGGCTTTTGGAAACACCTCTTCCCGGAGGAGAAAAACGGTCTCCCGGCAGACGGCTTCTGGCTGTTAAATTGCCTGTAATTATATCATAATCCAAAGCGTTTTTGAATAACAAATTATGAACTTTTTGCTTTCTTTCCCCGAAAGGCAGTTCTTTTTCCTCCAGCAGCAGAAGCTTCCCGCCCGGAAGCGGCGTTTTTCCCGGTTTAACAGGCAGAAAAAAGGGCTCTGGCTCTTTTTTTCCAAAAGCAGAAAGTACCCCCTGGCTCCGGCGCACCGTGAGCCCGCCGGGCAAAGACACCGCGCCACCCTGCTTCAGGCAGCCTGTTACCGCATCCAGATGCTTCTTCTCCAGCCTGCCGCAGCCCAGGCTCTCCAGCCATTGCTTCAGAGCACAGCTTAAGGGAGCTGCTTCCGCCTGAAGGAGCCTCACCACACTCAGACCATATCTGCCTCTTGATGCTTCCAAAAGTTTTTCCCCTTCCTTTTCAAGGAAATCTCTGTCTGCTTCCAGAAGCTCTGCCGCCTGGGAAAACGCCTGAGAAACCTTGGGATTGATCTCCCGCAGCACTGGGATCACCTCCAGGCGCAGACGGTTTCGGGCAAATTCGTCAGAAAAATTGCTGCTGTCCGTCACATAGGGAAGCTGATAAAACCCGCAGTAGGCCTCGATCTCCTTCCGGCTCACCCGCAAAAGCGGACGCAGCACCTTTCCCCTGCTTTTTGGAATTCCGCACAGGCCGTCAAGCCCTGCTCCCCTGCACAGGTTTAAGAGCATGGTTTCCATATTATCTTCCGCATGGTGCGCAGTGAGGATCCTGTCGTTCTCCCCGGCGGCAAGAGAATGGAAAAAATCATACCGCACCTCTCTGCCGCATTCCTCCAAACCCATCCCTCTTTTTGCTGCCAGCGCCTTTACATCTTCCCGCAAAACAGCAAAACGAAGCCCCATTTGCCGGGCAAAGGCCTCGGCGGCGGCTTCGTCCCGCTCCGCTTCCTCTCCGCGGAGCATATGGTTTACATGGGCTAACAAAATGCGCTGGGGCGAAAGCTTCCCGGAAAGCCAATGGGCCAAAGCGGTGGAATCCGCTCCGCCGGAAAAGCCTATCACCACAAGGCTCTGTTCCGGCAGGCCGGAAAGATCCGCTGCCGAAAAAAAGGTGTTACTCATGACGGATAACCTCCCGCGAGGTAAACCGCATGTATTCGCCCTGCCAGTGAACCGGAATAATATCCGTGCTGCCGTGACGGTTCTTCGCCACAATGATCTCCGCGGCGTTGGCGTCTAGATCCTCCGTCATCTCCCCGCCCTCGCTGGTGGCGTTATAGGCCTCACGGTGGAGGAAGATCACGATATCGGCATCCTGCTCGATAGAACCGGAATCTCTCAGTTCCGAAAGGCCGGGCCGGTGATCCTTGGAGCGATCGGTAGGACGGCGCAGCTGGGACATGGCGATCACCGGAACATCCAGCTCCTTCGCCATGATCTTCAGGCTTCGGGTAATCTCTGTGATCTCCTGCACACGGTTGTCGATACGCCTGGCGCTGTTCATCAACTGCAAATAGTCCACCAGCACCAGATCCACGCCGCCCAGCCTGCGAAGCTTGGCCTTCATTTCCGGCACCGTGATACTGGGATTATCGTCAAAATAAAGCTCTGCCTTGGAGAGAATATCTCCCGCCTCCACCAGCTTGACCCAGTCCCCTTCTGTCAAATCACCGGAACGGAGACGGCTGCCCTCCACCACGGCTTCACCGGATAAAAGGCGGGAAACAAGCTGTTCTCTGCCCATTTCCAAAGAAAAGAAGGCCACCCGCCGCTTTCCGGTAATGGAAGCGTGCCGGGCAATATTCAAACCAAAGCTGGTTTTACCCACACCGGGCCGGGCTGCCAAAACGATCAGATCCGAACGGTTCAACCCAGTGATCAGCGCGTCCAGCTCACCGATGCCCGTGGGAATTCCCTTGTATTTATCTCTGTCCGGGGAATTGAGCAGATCCAGGCGATCAAAGGTTTCCAGCAAAATCTCCCGCACAGGCTGAAGCCCCCGCATGTTCTTCCCCTGGCGGATATCAAAAATCCGCTGCTCCGCCATATCCAGCAGCAGAGAAGATTCCTCTGTGCCCTCGCTGGCATCATCCAAAATATGCCGGGCGGCCTGCATCAGCGTGCGCACATCGTATTTGTCCCGCACGATATTGGCATAAACCGCCACATTGGAAAGAGAAGGAACGATCTGCGCCAGCTGGGTCAGATACACCTTTCCGGTGGCTTCGTCAAATTCCTCGTTTTCCTTCAGCTTTTCCAGCACGGTTACAAAATCCACCGGCAGACCAAGGGTGAACATTTCCATCATCACCCCATAGATCATCTGGTTGTTCACCGCATAGAAATATTCCGCCTTCGGCAGGATCTCCGCCACTGTGGCAAGGCAGGAAGGATCCAGCAGAACAGCGCCCAATACAGACTGTTCCGCTTCCAGGCTAAAAGGCATATTGAGCCCCGGCTCTGCCTGACTGTTCACCTCATAAGGCATGTGATTCCCCCCTTACTGGATTCTGGATGCTAGATGCTGGATTTTAGATTCTGGAAGTTAGACAGACAACCGCTTCGCAGCGCTATTGATAAGGAAGGGCTGTCCTTACAAGTAAGTTACGATTAGTCCCTGCCCAATTGCAATTTGCCGATCGCTGATTTTACCTTAATAACTGCTCATTTCTCATTGCTAATTTCTAATTGCTTTGCCCTTCTCTAACAACTAATTACTAACAGCTAATAACTACTTCTCGCAGACCGCCACGCTCAGGGTGGCGGTGATACCGCTGTAAAATTTTACATCGAAATTATAAGTACCGAAAGCCTTGATATCGTTTTCCAGAACGATCTTCCGCTTTTCCACCTCTACCCCAAACTGCTTTCCGATCTCCTCGGCAAGCTCCTTGGCGGTAACAGAACCGAACAGTTTCCCGCCCTGACCAGCCTTGGCATAGATCTTCAGGGTTTTCCCGGAAACAGCATCGGCGTTTTTCTGTGCCTGCTCCGTTTCGGTTTTGATCTTGTATTCCTTTGCCGCCTCGGCGTTCTTCAGCT
This sequence comes from uncultured Clostridia bacterium, assembly GCA_947171615.1. Taxonomy (GTDB): domain Bacteria; phylum Bacillota; class Clostridia; order Oscillospirales; family Acutalibacteraceae; genus Acutalibacter. The sequence goes on along the minus strand of CAMVYG010000085.1, from coordinate 2,750 downwards.
CGTTCATCGCCTGAGCATTGGCTTCTTTCGCAAGCTTTCTGGGCAGCAGAAAATTCCTTGCGTACCCATCGGAGACATTGACAAGCTCTCCTTTTTTTCCAATGGACTTTACGTCCTGCAGCAATACCACTTTCATCTGCGACATCTCCCTTTCCTGATTTTATGAAGCTGTACCGATAGGAAGGGTAGGAAAGAATTTGAGGAAATTTCGTGGGCTTCAAGACAAAAACCGCAAGAAAACCTGTGGGTTTTCGAGGATTTTTAACACAGAAGCCCGCTAAATTTACCGAAAGAATTTCTACCACGTCCTATTTGGTACGGCTTCTATATGCTTCCAGCGGTTTACAAGCCTTCTCAGTTGGAGGCTGTGGATTCCGCCAGCTTACCATCCAATGTGCGAACCAGCGCCCGGCGGGCATCGCTCATGCTGATATTTTTGATCTGCGCTCCGGCCTGGGTAAAGTGACCGCCGCCACCGAATTCCTCCAGAATCACCTGTACATTGATGTCTCCCAGGCTTCTGGCGGAAATATTCACATCTGTTCCGATGCGGTACAGCACAAAAGAGGCCCGTACCCCCTGAATGGATAAAAGCTCATCCGCAGCCTGCGCCGCAGCTACCCGCAAATCTTCAAAATCCCAGTTGGAGGTGGCAATAGCGCATCCCTTATAGATTTCCGCCCCGGACACCATCTGGGCCTTCTGCTTATAGTTATCCAGGGTATTGGAGAACATTTTTTTCACGGCGATGGTATCGGCCCCGCGTCTGCGCAGGAAAGCAGACGCCTCAAAGGTACGCACGCCTGTTTTCAGTACAAAATTTTTTGTATCCAGGGCGATACCGGCCATCAGCGCTTCCGCGTCGATGCTGTCAATGGCCGAACCCTTGATATACTGCACCAGCTCTGTCACCAGCTCCGAAGCAGAGCTGGCATAGGGTTCGTGGTAAAAAATCAACGCGTTTTTGATGTGAGAAACCATCATTCTGTGATGGTCGATCACCACGATCCGGGAAACACGTTCCAGCAAATCGGAATTCTCTACAAAATTCACCGAATGGGTATCCACTACGATCAGCAATGACCGCTCCGTAACATTCTGCATTGCCTCTCCCGGGGAAATAAACAGAACCTCTTCCCCATAGGCCTCTTCCACCCGGTCTACCAGGGCCCCTGCCAAAGTCTGCCCCCGGTTCAGAACAATGCTGGCGGGCTTTTCCAGTCCCTTGCGGATTGCTGCCCACATGCCTACGGCTGCGCCAACACTATCCAGATCGGAGTTTTTATGTCCCATGATAAACACATGGTCGCTGGCCTTTACGTGATCAGATAAAGTAGCGGCGATAACACGGGTACGCACCTTGTCCCGCTTTTCCACACCCTTGGAAAGGCCTCCGAAGAACTCATAGGCGTCGCCCTGCTGCTTTACCGCCACCTGATCGCCGCCCCGGCCCAGCGCCATATCCAGCGCCTGTCTGGCCCAGCGCTCGCTTTCTGCGGCGGTATCGGCCCCGCGGCCCACGCCGATGGATACTGTGGCGCTCATACCGCTGGCGCTTTTTACCTCCCGTACGTCGTCCAGCATTCGGAACCGCCGCTGCTTTGCGGCCTCCACGTGGGCGTCGTCCGTTACCACCAGATAGCGGCCGTTATTCAGCTTGCGGATAAAGCCGCCCATGTCCTCCACCGCCCAGCGGCGCAGCACGGCTTCTACGTCTGCCGTGATTCGGGAATCGTCTCCGCCGGAGCTGTTCCGGATCAGCTCCTCCTGGTTGTCAAACACCGCCACGCACACAACGGTTTTCTTTTCCCGGTATTCCTTATGAATGGCCTTAAAATAGGTGTCGTCCACAAAATAGAAAATGAAGCCCGCCTTTGCCCGGGAGCCGTACACGGTATATTCCCGTCCCCGGTAAGAAACCGCGGCCCCCTTCTCTCCCATGACCTGCCGAAAGGTTTTGGGATAGAGAAAGCGAAGAATATTTTCGCCTAAATATTCTCCCCCGCTGCACAGGGCGGCAACAAAGGCCTCATTGGCCCACACAATATCTCCCGCAGGAGCCGCCACAGCCACCGGCAGGGCAAATTCGTCAAAGGCATGCCGCTCTTCAGCGGTCAGCACCCGTTTCGCGCTTTTCACCGCAAGAGACACATTTCTGCGGTACAGAAGATCAGAGGTAAACACGGCAAGCAGCGCAAGCACCGCCGCCGTCAATTCCACCGCAGCGGCAATCTTATTATGACGATAGGTAATGACCGCCATTACGACCATACTTGCCGCCATCAGATAAAAAAGCGGAGAAATTACCCAAACCTTTTTCCTGCGCACCGTACTTCACCTCGCCCTTTCGCTTTCCGAACCGCTTCCCACAGGCCAAACGCCCCTTACACTTCCATGATGATCGGCAGGATCATGGGATTGCGCTGGGTCTTTCGATAGAGGAACCGGGAAAGCTCTTCCTTCACGCTCTGCTTCAGCCCTGTCCAATCCCGGACATGCTGGCTGGCACAGCTTTCCAGAGTATTATACACCAGCTTTCGCGCTTCGTCCATAAGCTGTTCTGATTCTCTTACATAGACAAAGCCGCGGGAAACGATATCCGGGCCGGAAACCACATGGCCGGAGCTGGAATCGATGGAGCACACCGCTACGATCAGGCCGTCTTCCGCCAGGTGCTTTCTGTCCCGCAGCACCACGCTTCCCACATCGCCGACGCCCAGGCCGTCCACCATCACGCTGCCGGCGGGAAC
>CAMVYG010000084.1 GCA_947171615.1 uncultured Clostridia bacterium | reverse complement strand
GGGTGATTTTTATCAAAAAACTGATGATTGGAGAAGTCCGGTGCTTTTGCGAAGCAAAAGAGAACTGCTTCGCAGCTCAGGACTTCTCGGGGAATAACCGCCATGCGGTTATTTTAACACAGTAAAAACAGAGGGACAAGACTTTTTGAAAAAACACAATTTTTATTCTGTCGGTTGCTTTTTGATTTTCTGCTTTCTCTATATTGACAGAGAAGAGGAGGGGCAGTATGGTGAGACATCGGCGAAGGCGCAGAAGGAAATTTCATTTTGGGAAATGGGCGTTAGGCTTTCTGGGGATCGCAATGGTAGTTTTTCTGTTTTCTGCTCAGCTTTTATTTCAACAGGAAGGCAGCGGGCTTTCCCCGCAGCAGGGAACCATACCATCCAGGAAAATGGCCGCCCTGCCCTCCGCACAGCAGGAGGCTTCGCCTCCCAGAGAAGAGCTTAGCGAAGAGGGGATAAGAGAACGCCTGGCGGAGCTTCAGGAGCAGTTTTCTTCGGGAAAATACTGGAATCACTGTGGGTATGAGCTGTCCCCCGGCGAGGAAAGCTGGAGCATTATAACGGAGACCCCCTGCGATCATGACCTTCTGGGAACAGAATTCTGCAATTCCTACCACGGTGCGACAGGAGAATTTTTTCCCTTCTACGATGATCTCCAATGCCTTGGCTTCAGCAGTATGCTCAGCGACCGGATCTTTGGAGCGGATGCGCCTGTTTTCATGCACCGAAGCTACGAGAGGCTCCGGCTGGGCGACCAGATCCGCCTGACCGGAGAAAACCACTCCATGCTGGTGATCGAAAAGTGGGAAGCCGGGATCGCCGTTGCGGAGGTCAACAGGGATTACAACACCTGTGAGATCAGCTGGGGCAGGGAGATCGACCGGCAGACCTTAGAGGACTATCGGGAGGAGATCGAATATTTTACCCGGTATTCCGATCCCGGTGAAGCAGCCGTTGCTTTCAGCCGGTCAGAAGAAGAGCCTGCGGAAGCTCCTTCTGAGGCGCCTGCCGTGTACATAGAGGAGGTTCCTTCGGAGGACGGAGAGTAGCCCGGCTCAAAACAGAATTATACAGAAAAGCGCCCCTGTAAGGGCGCTTTTCTTTTTATCAGCCGCCCTGCTCCTCAAAGTAGGAGCGGGCATAGTCTTTGTCTCCGGTCAGGGCGGAAAGAAGCAGCTTGTAAATTCCTTCCGGGTCCCGATAGAAATTTTGCTCAATGAGCTTTGCCTGGCCCTTGTCCGGCGCGTAAAGGGAAATGCTCATCAGCTCCATTTCCCCTCCGGAAATATGGCAGGTAACGCGCAGGCCGGTTTCCTGTTCTTCCATTTCCACCCGGTTTTCCCTGCGGGCCTTGCTGTCCGCCATCAGCCGCAGGGCGGCCTCCAGGGCCTTGTCCCGCACGGAAAGGGGGAGAGTGGCGTCCAGGCTTTGAGCGATCTCCCGTCCGGCGGGTGTCACGGTGTATAAGTCTTCCTCGTCCTGCCGGACATTGCCCTGCCGCAGCAGGGCGGCCAGAGCGTCTCCCACCTCAAAATAATTGGCCAGAGCTTTTTCCGGTACGATCAGGGAAAGGCTCCCACTGGAAACCGGCCCGGACACGCTGCATAAAATATAGCAGAGCAAGATCCGGATATCGTTTTGATTCCAAAGGCCGCCCGGCTCTACGCCGCCGGTAAAGGCATTGGTATCCATAGGCATTCTCCCTTCTCATAAAGCGGTACTGATAAAACGGCGGGCAGTTTCTTATTCCGTGTAGATTTTGGCAAGCCCGCCCTCGCTGGTTTCCCGATATTTGCTAAACAGATCCCGCCCGGTTTCATACATGGTTTTTACCACCATATCAAAGCTGATTTTCCGGGTATAGGTGAGAAAATTTGCCAGGCTCAGGGCGTTTAAGGCCCGCATGGCCGCCACGGCGTTGCGCTCGATGCAGGGGATCTGTACCAGGCCGCCGATAGGGTCGCAGGTCAGGCCCAGGTGATGCTCCATTGCCACCTCCGCCGCATATTCGATTTGATCCAGATCCATGCCGAACAGCTCCGCCAGCCCGGCGGAGGCCATGGAGCAGGCGCTGCCGATCTCCGCCTGACAGCCGCATTCCGCCCCGGAAATGGAGGCATTGGTTTTGATGATGTTGCCGATGATCCCGGCGGTGGCCAGCCCGTGGAGCATTTCGGTATCGGAAAAGCCGTTCTGCTCCTGTTTATAGAGCATTACGGCGGGCAGTACGCCGCAGGCCCCGCAGGTAGGGGCGGTGACGATGGTGCCTCCCCCCGCGTTTTCCTCGCTGACCGCAAAGGCATAGGCACAGACCACCCGGTTTTCTCTGGTTTCCGCGCTTTCGTCAATATGCCGCTGGCGGAACAGGAATTTTGCTTTCCGCTGTACGTTCAGTCCGCCCCGAAGCACACCTTCTGCTTCCAGACCGTTTCGGGCGGCGCTTTTCATGCAGTTCCACACCTCTGTGAGATAGTCCCACAGCTCCGGCCCTTCACATTCCTCCGCAAACTGCCACAGCCGCAGCTTCTTTTCCTGACAGTAGGCCTTGATCTCCGCAAAGGTGTTCAGGGGATAAATATCCTGGGGAGTCTCCGAAGCCCGTCCTTCAATTTCAATTTTTCCGCCGCCTACGCTGTATACCCGCCAGAAGCCCAGGCTTGTCCCGTTCTGAAAAGCTTCCAGCTCCATGGTGTTGGGATGCTTCAGTTCGGTGGCCTCCGTGTTGAAGATCACGCCGGTATAAAGGGGTGCAAAGGCATCCTTAATGGCCGTATCGGTCAAATGCCCCCGGCCGGTTTTCGCCAGCGACCCGTACAGTGTGGCTTGAAAGCTGTCCGCTTGGGGAAAGGCTTCCCGGAACAGGGCGGCGGCGTGGGAAGGCCCCATGGTGTGGGAGCTGGAGGGCCCTCTGCCGATCCGATATAATTCCTTTAACGATTCCATAGAGTTTCTCCCAAAGAAATGGCGTTTCTGTGTTTCAAATAAATTTTACAGGGCTGAAAGCCCTATATAAAAGTAGTATGCCCTCTTCCCAGCAGAAAGTCAAGAAAAGGAGGGGTAATTCTCCTCAGCTGGCAGATGAGGAAACGGGAACGATCTCCCCGTTGATGATAAGGCCGTATTCTCCGGCTTTCAGGGTTTCCACCAGATCTTTTCCAGTGCTCACCGGAGCCTGGAAGGCGACGCCTGTCCTGCCTATCGAGGGGCCGTCTGCCCGATGTTCATCTCCGCCGGAGGTGGGAAAAAGGCCGTGCTTTTTTGCAAATTTGGCGGCTTTTTTGTTTTCTTCCTCTGTGTTATAAAAATTGAAGATCTCCGCACCGTCCAGGTACTGGGGCTGGGGCTTGACCGCCTTATTGATATAGTCCCGGTCCCGGAAGGGATGGGCCATGGAAAGAAACCCACCAGCCTGATGGACCAGATCGGCATATTCCTCTAAGGGAAGCAGATGTAAACCGGGATTTGCCAGCAGAAAGGGCAGATCAATGCCGTAGGTGAGCACCTCCTTGCCGTCTCCGTAATGGTGCTCCAGGCCGAACAGCACATGAAATTCCTTCCCACTGGCCCATTCCGCCGCGGCTTCATAAGCAGCATAGTAGCGCCGCATTTTCTCTTCCCAGGGCAGAGTGCGGTCTACAGCGGAGTTGCCCCGCAGGAAGTGATCGGTAAGCACCATGCCCGCATAACCGGCGCGATAATAAGCCTCCGCCATTTCCTGCGGAGAACTGTGGGCACAGGCGCTGCACCAGCAGCAGTGGCAGTGGGTTTCGTAGCGGTAGGGGTATAGCTCCGAAGTTTTTTTCATACGCAGATTTCCCTTTTAGTTGTTAGTCATTAGTTATTAGCTGTTAGAGAGAGACAAGGACTTCTGGCTTGGAACACTGCGGGTTCCCGGCTTTTTGCTGATCGCCAATAAATATCGATCTCCCTATTCCTTCACAACATTGTTGGCCCAAATGCCGGAGCGGATCATCAACCCGCCGATGATAACCTTGATGATATCTGCACACTGGACACAGAAGAAGACGCCTACCACGGAAAGGCTGGTAAAGGTACAGGTGAGGTAAGCAATGGGCAGGCAGACCACCCAGGTGAACACGCAGTCAAACAGGAAGGTGATAAAGGTTTTTCCGCCGGAGCGAATGGTGAAATAGCAGCCGTTGATATAGGACATCAGGGGCATAAAAGCGCCCACCACCATCAAAAGGCGAGTGGCGGTTTCCCGCACGATAGGCTCGGTGTTGTAGATATAGGGAATAAAGGGAGAGGTGCCGATAATGAGCAGCCCCACGCCTAAATTGGCGGCCACGGTGAGGAACAGCAGCTTCCGCACGGCGTCCTTGGCCCCCTCAATGTCATTAGCCCCCAAAAGCTGTCCGGAAAGAATACCCACAGCGTTTCCCGATGCCATGATCAAAATGGAAAACAGGTTATACACGGTGGCTTCAATATTTGCCGCGGCCACCGCGGTAAGGCCCCGGGTGGCATAGCATACCTGAATGGCCGCCATACCCATGGCCCATAAAGCCTCATTGATAAGCAGCGGCGTGCCGGTAACGGCAATGCGTTTCACAAGAGGCAGGGGGATCCGAAAGCTGCGGAAGGCTCCTTCCAGAAAGGGGAATTTGTGCTTGTGGCGGTAGGTGCGTACAATGAGGTAGACCGCTTCCAGATACCGGGCGATTACCGTGGCTAAAGCCGCGCCCGCCACGCCCATTTTGGGGAAGCCGAAGCTGCCGAAGATCAGAAGATAATTCAGAACCAGATTGACGGAAATGGCGATCACACTGGCGATCATGGGAGAAACGGTTTCCCCGGCGTCCCGCAGTACGCTGGAGAAGCACTGCACCACCACAAAGGGAAGCAGGCCCCACAAAATTACGTTCATATAGCTTTTGGCATATCCCAGGGTGGCGGCGATCTCTGCCGCGCTGGAAGCCTCTTTGTTGAGATACAGCCCGAACAGCTGCTCGCCAAACAGCAAAAACACGCCGATCCCCAAAAGCAACACTACAAAGGAAAACAAGACCCGGAAGCGGAAGGTGTCCCGCACGCCCTTGTTGTCTCCCTTGCCGAAAAACTGGGCTCCAAAAATGGAAGCGCCGGATAAGCCGCCGAAAATAGTAAGGTTAAAAATGAAAACGATCTGGTTGACAATGGCCACGCCGGACATGGGAGCGGTTCCCAGGCGGCCCACCATCACGTTGTCCAAAAGGTTTACAAACTGGGTAATGCCCTGCTGCACGATCATGGGCAGCACAAGAGCTATGACCGTGGCGTAAAAGGCCTTATCCCCTATGTATTTTTTCCGAAATTGGGACATAAAAAAGAATTCCTCCTCAAAAATCTGCTTCAAAAGTCTATAAAATGCCGGAAAGACTTTCCCCAAAAGGCTCCTCCGGCGGGCAGAGCTCAGAAATCAGCTCTCCATAATCTGTAATGCAGCGGTTTGCAAGAGCCTGAATTCCCTGGGCGGTGTCCTGAGGACAGTTTCCGTCCATAGAGATGCTGTCCGCAATGGCTACAATGGGAAAGCCGGCGCTTTTCGCAGTTTGCAGGGCATAGGCGGAATCCTCAAAAACCACACTTTCCCGGGGAGACGCACCGAACATGGCGGCGCAGCGCAAAAAGATATCCGGATGCTCCTTACTTTTTCCAACCTCCATACAGGTGGTGAGAAAATCAATATAAGGTAAAATACCGGCACGCTCCAGCGCGGCTCTTACCCCGTCTGCGTGGGAGGCGGTGGCAACGGCGGTTTTTACCCCGTTTTCGTGAAGCAGGCGGACAAATTCCGCAGCGTGGGGCTTGGGGCTTACCCGCTCACAATAGCCCCGGTATGCCCACTCCGCCAGTTCCTCCACGATCTGCCCGATGGAACCGGAAGCGCCAAGGCTTTGATAGTATTGTGCACACTGTTCCATGCTCAGCCGGTTCAGGGTACGGTGCAGCCCTTCCGGCGCCTGGATCCCCTTGCTGGCGGCGTACTCATAAGTGATGTCCCGCCACATGGGCATGGAATCAATCAGCGTGCCGTCCGCGTCAAAAATAGCACAGCGAATCATGAAAAAGCCTCCTTCTTCTCAGATCAAAACAGGCAGAAAAATCCAGATTACAATTAAGTATATCATAAGCGGGAGCTGTATTTCAATCCTTTTTGCCTTCAGGGCCTCCTTTAGAACCTTTCCGGATGGAAGAGGCTCAATGAAAATGTAAAGCTCTGCAGCCTCCGCAAAGCGGAGGCTGCAGAGCTTCAAAAAAATCATCGTTCACTTATCTGCCATTATACAAAAGGGTTACAATTTGCGCGCGGGTACAAGCCTTATTCGGGCTGAATGTTTTCGGTGTTGTGCCCGAGGTAATGCCGTTTTCTGCGGCCCATTGCACAGCGTTATAGTAATATTTGTCTGCACTCACATCTGTAAACGGACTATTTGTCGAGGCAACCGGCGGGCGGTTTGCGGCGTTATACATAAAGGTAACAACCTGGCCGCGGGTGCAGGGCTTGTTTGGGCTGAAATGGGTTTTGTCCGTTCCGGCAGTAATGCCGTTTTCTACCGCCCACTGCACAGCGTTATAGTAATATTTGTCTGTGCTTACATCTGTAAACGAATCGTTTTCAGTCAACGGCTCGGGGCTTCCCGCCGCTTTCCACAAAAAGGTGATCGCCTGTGCTCGGGTGCAGGGCTTCTTCGGGCTGAAATGAGTTTTGTCCGTTCCGGCAGTAATGCCGTTTTCTACCGCCCATTGAACTGAATTGTAAAAGTAATTGCTTTCTTTCACATCAGTAAAAGGAAACTCCTCCGGCTGAGGCGGCTTCGGATTTGGAATGGGATGGGAAGTATGCTGATCTGTAACAATTTCAACCTCAAAGATCGCTTCAAAACCTCCATAGGTAACTTTTATCGCCTGCGGTCCGATTTTTGTGTTATCAAAGCCGCTCACCATATCGTCAGTAAGGTCAATGGTTTCCGTTGCTCCGTTATTAAACTGTAATATAACCTTTCCGTCTGTCAAATCGAGGGTTTCCTTGCCCAGAAGATACTCCTTTTTGGTTGGCGGCGTAACGGATATGGAAGCTAATTCTTTTTTGAACGGCATCGGAATATTTTGCAGCTCGGGATACAGATAATCTTCATTTCCCGCCATTGTCCAAATCGTGTCAAAATCAAACCCTGCAAAGGTATCTTGCCCCGTCATTTCTTCTTGCGTACATTTTATGGCGGTATCCATGTTGCCGCCAGTACCTTGTGAAATAATATCCAGATAATAGCAGTGGTCGATCATTTTGGTATTCTTTCCTGTAATTCCCCCAGCATCGGAACCGAAAATACTGCCAGCGTTGTAGCAGTGGCTGATCATATAGTCATTCTCTCCTGCGATTCCTCCGGCACAGGAGCCGGAAATACTTCCGATGTTGTAGCAGTTACTGATGGTGCGGCCAAGTAAATTCTTTCCCGCAATCCCTCCGGCATAGGATGGAGAAGCGGCAGCGGTAATACTGCCAGTGTTATAACAGCTGTTGATGGTTTCGCTGTTATCTCCCGCAATTCCTCCCGCATTGGAATTGGCAGAAGCAGCGGTAATGCTACCGATATTGTAGCAGTCGCTGATGGCTCCGGCATTGCTTCCCACAATTCCTCCCGTATTGGAGCGGGCAGAAGCGGAGGCCACACTACCGGTATTGTGGCAGTCACTGATGGTTCCGCTGTTGATTCCCGCAATTCCTCCTGCATTGGACGGAGAAGCGGTCGAAGTAATGAAGCCGGTGTTGTAGCAGCCAATGATGGTTCCGCTGCGGTAATTATATCCCGCAATTCCTCCGACATAGGAATGGCCGGAGGTAATACGACTGTCTGACATTCCTAAATTTTTAATCGTTCCTGCGTTATAGCCAAATAACCCCACATATGTTGCCTGATCAATTCCCTGTTCATCGGCGCGCAGCCCGTTAATGGTATGGCCACTGCCGTCAAACGTACCAACAAACTGCATTTGATGATCGGCGCCGATCGGCTGCCAGCCTTTTCCATCATGATAAAATTTTCCGCCCTCGGCAAAATCGGCTTCGGTAAATGCAATGTCCGCTGTCATTTCAAAGTGAGCGTCCAAATAATAACGTACATTGTCTAAATGCGTTTTGTCGGCAATGAGATAGGGATTTTCCTCTGTTCCGTCACCGCCGGCAAATTCAGTGGCGTTATCCGTCGCCGCAGTAACCGCTTTATCAATTTCCTGGGCATATACAGTTAGAAGCGACATTGGCATGACTGAAAGCATGAGTATGACAGCCAACAACCATGATACCAGTTTTTTCATAATGTTATCTCCTCCTGCAACACAATCCGCCTGATTTCAAGTTTGAATTATAGCAAGGAATATCCGTATTGTAAAGACGTTATCAGCCTTAAAACTTCAAACGGCTTTACTTTGGCGAAACACTTCTCCAGAACCGTTCCAGTCGGAACTGTTTTCCAAACGGCTGTCGTTGTCGTCATAGCGGGAGGAAAGATCGTCATCATACCGGGAAGAGAAATTGTCCCGGTCAGGATGGGAGCTGGTGACGCCGGGATTTTTGGAAGTGCCGTTTATGTCGGACTCCATACGGCTTTCGGCTCTGCTGATTCCCTCGCCTGCCTTGGAGACGGCGTCTCCCGTTTTGGAAGCGGCGTTGGAGACTAAATTCCCAGCGTTATTGCAGCATCCCGCCAGGAGCAGGGCCAAAATCAAGCACA